>CBFHKM010000007.1:0-4523 GCA_965656385.1 Oceaniferula sp. | reverse complement strand
CCTAATCTGAAAGCTCGGGCCGCGGCCAAGCTTAAGGCTCAACAAGAAAAAGATCGCAAAAACAAAGCCGCATCAAATGCCAAAGCCGCATCAAATGCCCAAACATTATCAGATTCTAAAAAAGAAACCCCTGCTAGCAACGAGCCGTCATCACTTTACCAGAGCCCCAAACTTCGGGCCTCGAGTCAAAAGCGAAGCCATGAGCTCAGCGTTAACATCAAAGGGCTGTCTCAAATCCAGCTTCATGTGAGCGACCTTGGCGCCAAAGATCACGACTGGGCCAATTGGATCAACCCCACATTCATTGGTGCGGATGGTAAATCTACTCCTGTCGAAAAGAAACACATCGCTCGAGCCACTCAGGCTTGGGGCAGCCTCAAATACAACCTCAATATTGACAACAAGGCTCTCACCGTAGACGGCAAAAAATATGAAACCGGCCTCGGCACGCACGCTACCTCCACCATTGTTCTCAACGTCCCAGATGGCAGCATCACCTTCACTGCATTAGCAGGTCTCGACGACAGCAGCGCGCTTCGTAATGGCAAACCCACTTCCGCATCCGTTCGCTTTTCTGTCCACAAACCTGGACCTATCACTCATCCCATTGAAACCGAATGGGAATCCAACTTTGAGCCTGAGTATGTAAATCTCGACCAGTTTGCCCTCCCAGACGATCTTGAAGTCACTATCTGGGCGACGTCCCCTCACCTCTACAACCCCACCAACATGGACATCGACCACAAAGGTCGCATTTGGGTTGCAGAAGGAGTCAACTACCGTCGCCATAACGGGCGCCGGCCTGGTGGAGATCGTATCGCTGTACTAGAAGATACTAATGGTGATGGTCATTGCGACAAATCACACACCTTCGTTCAAGAGAAAGGCCTCATCGCTCCACTTGGTGTTGCCGTCTTCGATAACGTCATCTACGTCTCACAGCCGCCTGAATTGCTCGTCTACACCGATGTTAACCGAGACCTCAAATTCGACCCTGCTGTCGACAAACGCGAGGTCCTCCTCACCGGCTTCAATGCACGAAATCACGACCACTCCCTCCACTCACTTACCGCTGGCCCTGATGGCAAATTCTATTTCAACAACGGCAACTGTGGAGCCATCTTCAAAGATCGTTCCGGCAAAAACTTCTACATGGGCGGCCCCTACAAAGGGGGTGGTGGCGATTGGTTTGTCGATCACATCGCAGCATCTGGCAAACGCTCCGACGACGGCCACATCTGGTCATCAGGATTTACCGTCCGCATGAACCCCGACGGCACCGATTGTGAAATTGTTGGTCAAGGATATCGCAACTCATACGAGCAGTCCCTCGATTCATTCGGCAACGCCTTTCAGAATGACAACGATGACCCCCCAGCCTGCCGTGTCTCCTACATACTTGAGTATGGCTCAGCAGGATACTTCACTCGCGATGCCAAGCGCATGTATAGGAGCGTCAAACGCCCTGGACAAGACCACGGAAGAGCGCACTGGCGCCAAGATGATCCAGGAACCATGGATGTCGGACACATCTACGGAGGAGGCTCACCGACTGGTGTCACCATGTATGAAAACGGAGCTCTTCCCGAGCGTTTCAATGGATCCTTCTTCTCTGCCGAGCCGGGCAAGAACACCATCTTTCATTATCACCCCACACCCCAAGGTGCCACCTTCAAGCTCGAGCAGCGCAACCTGATCACATCCAATCCAGACAAAAATTACGCGGGATCTGACTTCGTAGGCCGTGGCAAAGGTAATCACGATCAAAACAAGATCCTCTTCCGCCCCTCAGACATCAGTGTAGGACCTGACGGCGCTATCTACATCTGCGACTGGTATGACCCACGTGTTGGTGGTCACGGAGATAGTGACCGCTCTTGCTCCGGAACCATCTACCGCATCGCCCCCAAAGGCTTCAAAAGCAAAGCACCTAGTTTCAACCTAGAAACTATTGATGGTGCGATCACTGCCCTCAGCAGCCCAGCCATCAACACTCGCCACTTAGGCTTACGCGCCCTCAAAAAACACGGAGAGAAATCACTACCAGCCCTTACCAAGCTTCTCAAACACAGCAACAAACATATTGCTGCCCGTGCCATTTGGCTCCTGCCCCACCTTGGAGAGAAGGGAAAAGCTGAGTGCATCAAGCTACTCAAGTCTGATCACGCTCACATTCGCCTCACAGCCTACCGAGCCCTGCGCCGTATTAACCCGATAGGTTCACAAGGCACAGCCATTATACCATTTGCAAAACAGCTTGCCAATGATTCAGACCCTGGCATCCGTCGCGATGTCGCCCTCTCCCTGCGTGATTTACCTGCAGCAGACACCAAATCTATCTTTACCACCCTAGCACCCCAAGTAGATCACAACGATAAAAACGCCATCGAAGCCATTGGTCTCGGTGCCGCCAACCAAGAGAACGAAATTTGGCTAGCTATCAGGGAGTCAATGAACCCCGGAGAGCCTCACCAGTGGTCAGACCAATTTGCCAAGCTTACCTGGCGCCTCTGGCCATCCGTTGCCGTTGATAATCTCAAAGCACGAGCACTACACCCCTCACTCTCTCCTGAAGCTCGTAAGCTTACCGTCGAATCTCTTGCCTTCATCAATCATAAATCATCCGTCGAGGCTATGCTTGAGCTCGCCGATGATGAGCGCACCAAAGCAGACGCATCCTACTGGCTACTTCGGAATGGTCACGGAGAGTGGCGCTCCTACAACATCGCAGGAGAGCTTAAAACACGGGGTATTTATAACCCTTCCAAAATTAAGCCCGTTGCCGTTACCGTTCCCGCCCCCTCTGGCAAACCAAGCTACACAGTCGAAGATGTCATAGCTCTGAAAGGCGACATCACACGCGGCCGAGCAACCATGACAAGATGCATCATGTGTCACCAAGTTGGTGAGCCTACCCTTGCTGGGCCCAGCTACGGCCCAGCACTCAAAGGATGGGGAACTGGTCAGCCTCACGAAGTCATCGCACGTGCCATCGTTGAACCATCTCACGATATCGCCCACGGCTATGGTGGCCGTGTCGTTAAACTCAAAACAGGAGGAGAAATTCATGGACTCATTACCACTGACTCTGACCCCACCATCATCAAATCAACCGGTGGCCTGACTCAGATGATCCCCCGCGGACTCATCAACGGCAGGCCTGGTAACCTTAATCGCTCTCTTATGCTATCTGCTGATCAGCTTGGACTCACAGCACAAGACGTTGCCGACATCGTCGCTTACATGAAGCAGTGGAAGTAATCATCCACCTTCAATTAATTTTATTCATCTGTGCGGTTTCATGTTTACAGCATGAAACCGTATTTTTTTGTCAGTATTGCCTGTTTGATCATAATGACCGTTCATGGCCATGCCCGAGATGGACTTATTAGCTCCCGGCCATAAGGAAAAAATACTCCGATCAATCAGATAGCTAGATAGCCCCCATAAACACGTGTGCATTTGAGATATGCGGAGGTGCATGCAAGCCATGGTCACAATCTGTATATTTTGTATAATAATGATGCTTTCGATACTCACATAAGCACAATATATTAAATATTAAGGATTCCAAAGCATATCATTGCAATGCCCACAGCGTTTAAATCCTCCACACCCAGCCGCTCCATACCCCCTAATCATATCTAATCATGAAAACTATCCCATCTAACCACATTACCAAGAACCTATTCAAGGCAGGCAGTTTTTCATCCGCCGTAATGATTACAATGACCGCATTTACTATCGCTGGCACAGCACAAACCTCAGCAAACGATTATAATTGGACGGGTGGGGTCGACGGCGATTGGAACGATGCAGGCAACTGGGATATCGGAATTCCGGGGAATTTCAGCCACAACCTGATTTTCAGCGGAACAACTAACACCGCTACCAATAATGATATTAGCAACAGTTTTGGCAACATAACATTAAACAACACGACCGCTGGGCAGAGTTTTAGTCTCAGCGGCAATCAGCTAAACCTTTACGGCACCGTCAGTACTGCCGCCGTAGTCGGTGGCGGCACCATTGAGGACACCATCTCGCTAAATCTGCGGACAACCGCAGGCACCAGAACTTTCAACCTCGGAACCGATCACAACCTCACCGTGAGCGGAGTGATCACTGGTCCTCAGGGCATCATTAAGACAGGTGACGGCAGGCTGACACTTTCCGCCGCTAATAACCACGGCGGATCGGCCACCATCAACGGAGGAACGCTCGCCTTTGCGGGCAGCGGCACCACAGCTGAGTACATCCCTATCGTAATCAACGATACCGGTACACTCCGTTTCGACCGCAATGACACCTGGGGAAATGCTGGAACTGACACATCCTCTTCCATTACCATCAACGCAGGCGGCACTATGGAGTCAAATGGCTTTTTCACCACTATCCGAGATCTCAATCTCAATGGCGGCACCGTTGCATTGACGGGCGGAGTCAACGCCCAATACCCTGCACTTGCCCTCAAAGGCACTGTCACTGTAGGCGGATCTCAAGCCTCACAGATCAATTACACA
>CBFHKM010000006.1:31013-39386 GCA_965656385.1 Oceaniferula sp. | reverse complement strand
GCCATATTGCGCGTCGTTATGTGCCTGTGCCGTCTGCGGTTCCTGCTGGGGTTCCTTCTGCACTCATAGAGCGCCGCCCTGATCTGAGAGCCGCCGCGGAGAGGGTGGCTACCGCGTTTAATCTCGTGACTGAGGCCAAGGCGGCTCGCCTGCCGCGCATCAGCCTAACAGCTTCAGCTGGGCGCACCAGCAGTGATCTTATCGACCTCCTTGGTCAGGATCCTGGCTTCTGGGCCGTAGGCGGGAATTTTATTGCGCCTCTCTATCAAGGGGGAGCGCTTAAGGAACAGGTGGTAGTCAGGACCGCGGAGCAGAAAGCTGCAATCATGCTGTTTGGTCAAAGTTCTCTCAATGCCTTCAATGAAGTAGAGATCGCGCTTGATGGTGAGGCTATTCTTACCAAGCGCGAGCGCTATCTTAAGGGGGCTTTGGATGATAACCAAGAAGCTCTCAATGTAGCTCAGAAGCAATTCGATGCGGGTAAGCTGGACTTGCTCAGTGTGCTTCAGATGCAGGAACGTGTTATTTCAGCCAAGATCGCCTGGATTAATATTCGTAACGCCCGCCTCGCTCAGAGAATTGAGCTACACCTTGCCCTAGGTGGAAGCTTTGATTAAGGCACCATCTGTCTAGTCTCATTTGGGCATCCATTCATCATTACTTGTTCTAACTAAAATACTATTTACCATGAAAACAATATTTAAGATCCTTTCTCGGACCAGTCAGGCCAGATCTGCTTCCCATACAGTGTGCGCATGCGCCGCACTTACCGCGGTAATACTTGGTGCATGCGGAAAAAAGGAAGTGGAGCAGCAGGAGGATTATCTTCGGTCGGTGAAGGTGATTGAGCTAGGCTCCTCGGTGCTGGAACGGGTCTATGAATTCCCGGGTCAGATTCAGGCGGGTCAGCAGCTAGATCTGGCCTTTGAGGTGCCAGGAAAGCTGACCGCTATCCACGTGAAAGAAGGCGATATCCTTGAAAAAGGGGCTCTTGTGGCAAGTCTTGATATCCGTGACTATCAGGCCTCGCTTAATTCTGCCAAGGCGACTCTCGAAGAGGCTAAGTTGGAGAGAGGCCGTAATCAGAGACTCTTTGATCAGCAAGCTGGTTCCAAGGAGTCGGTGGAGAAGTCTATTCGCACGGTGCAAACTGCGCAGGCGAGCTACGATAAGGCTCAGAAAGCTTTTGAAGATACCAATTTGAAGGCGCCTTTTTCTGGAGTGGTAGCGAAGGTTTTTGTAGATGATTTTCAGAACGTAAGTGCGAATCAAAATATCGTGGTGATGCAAGATACCACGACGTTTGAGGCTGTGATTGATATTCCTGAAACTCTTTGGGTGCTTGCCAAGCCGGGTCTTAGCAACGACCAACGTACCAAGCGCTCTCGCCCTGAGATTCGCCTGACCGCACTTCGCGGTGAGAGCTTTCCCGCATCGGTCTCAGAAACTTCGATGCTCGCAGATCCAAAGACTCGAACCTTCGCGGTAACCCTCGCTTTCTCTCCGCCCAAGAGCCTCAACATAAGCCCGGGCATGACTGCTGCTGCGATCCTTCATTGGACCAGCGAAGAGCAGGATGGGGCGGAGACTTTTACTGTTCCAGTGGGAGCGGTTGGCTTTGATGACGCAGGCAAGGCCTACATTTGGAAGATCGATGCGGGGAAGATGACCGCAAGCCGGCTTGATGTTGATGCGGGTGAGGTGACAGACGGTATGATTGGAATTTCTGGAGAACTGGGGCAGGGAGATTTGATTGCTGGTTCCGGGGTAGCGCAAATTCGTGAGGGTATGGCTCTTAAGCGCTGGCAACCATAATTAACCACGTAGCCAACTACTAACGATACATTCCCATTTCTATGAATATCGCAAAGTTCAGCATCGAGCGTAAGACGGTCACCTTGGTGCTTACCGCCGCTCTTGTCCTCGGAGGTGCCATCGGCTACCAAAATATGAGCCGCCTAGAGGACCCTGAGTTCACTATCAAGGATGCGCTGGTTATCACCCCTTATGCTGGGGCTACTGCTCGTGAGGTGGAAGAAGAGGTTTCCGATGAAATGGAGGTAGCCGTGCAGAAGATGGCTCAGTTGGATGAAGTGCAATCCCGCTCGGAACGTGGCCTGTCCACACTGACGGTTACGATGCAGGAAAAATATGATAAGTCATCGCTACCCCAAATCTGGGACGAGCTACGCCGCAAGGTCAACGATGCTCAGAGTAGCTTACCACCTGGAGCGGGGCCTTCGATTGTAGTGGATGATTATGGTGACGTGTATGGGGTGTTTATTGTGTTCTATGGTGACGGTTATTCATACGCGGAGCTCAAGAAAGTCACGGATATGCTCAGGCGTGAACTTCTTCTTGTAGAGGATGTCGCCAAAATTGACAGCTTTGGCGAGCGTAAGGAAGCGGTGTATATTGAGCTTGATAGAGATCGCGTTGCCCAGCTTGGGGTGCCGCCCACGCTTATCATTAAGGAGTTGCAATCTAAGAACTTAGTCAGTGATGCGGGTCGCGCCAAAGTAGGCTCTGAGTTCATTACTCTCAATCCTACTGGAGAATATACAACGGTGGATGACTTCAACGGCTTATTGCTCAATGCGGATGACAAGCAATTCTATTTGCGGGATGTGGGCAAAGTGACGCGTGGCTACGTGGACCCATACAACAACGCGATCCTCTATGATGGTCGGAATGCTATTGGTTTAGGAATTTCTACCGTGTCGGGAGGAAACGTGGTCACCATGGGTGCGGCTCTAGAAGCACGTCTCATGGAGTTGCGCACAGATATCCCTCTGGGGGTTAAGGTTGGTGTTGTGTCTCTGCAGTCTGAGGCGGTCAACATTGCGATCAAGGGGTTTATCGTTAGTTTATTGGAAGCGGTTGCCATTGTTATTGTAGTTTTGCTTTTTTTCATGGGGGCGCGCAGTGGTCTGCTAATTGGTGCGGTGCTCACGATCACTATAGTTAGTTCTTTGTTCTTTTTAGAGCGTATGGGAGTGGCTCTGGAGCGTATTTCACTTGGAGCTCTGATCATTGCTTTGGGTATGCTTGTAGACAACGCTATCGTGGTGGTTGATGGTATTCTCGTAGGGCTCCAAAAAGGCAAGAAATCGGTAGATGCTGCTATCGATGTGGTCAAGCAGTCTGCGATTCCCTTATTGGGCGCTACCATTATTGCGATCATGGCTTTTGCTGCGATTGGAACGTCACAAGATTCGACTGGTGAGTTTTGTCGTTCTCTCTTCCAAGTGATCATGGTGTCACTACTACTTAGCTGGGTGACTGCGGTCACTCTCACGCCGTTGCTTGGGACGATGTTTCTTAAAAAGTCCGAAGCAAAGAAAGCGGTCAAAGGCCAAGATGCAGCTCCGGCAATAGATAGTCAGCAAGATGAGGACCCTTACGATACCCCGTTCTATCGCCGCTACAGAGCTTTGCTCTCCACTTGTATACGCTTTCGTTGGATCACGGTGGCTGCTGTCGCTGGTATCTTTCTGGCCGCAGTGTTTGGTTTTGGATTTGTAAAGCAGAGTTTTTTCCCGCCATCAACCCGACCACAGTTCATGGTTGATCTATGGCTTCCGCAGGGGACTCACATTGAGCAGACCGAGGCTCGAGCTAAGGAACTTGAGGCAGGTGTTAGAGAGATGGAGGGAGTTAGTCATGTTTCAAGCTTGATCGGCCAGGGTGGATTGCGCTTTCTGCTGACTTACGCACCTGAGCGTAAGAACTCTGCATACGCTCAGCTTCTCGTTGACGTAGAAGATGCCACTCACGTAAATAAATTAATTCCTAAAGTAGACGCCTACATTAAGGAGAACTTCCCTGATACTCTGGGCTATGGCTACAAGTTTGAACTTGGACCTGGCTCAAAAGGTAAGGTGCAGGCCCAATTTATCGGCCAGGATAGTGATATACTGCGTAATCTGGCTAACCAAGCTCGTGACATCATGGAGGCGAATCCCAAGGCCAAAGCGGTGCGCACAGATTGGCGCCAGCGAACCAAGGTGATCCGACCGGTGATCATCGAGGAACAGGCCAATCTTATGGGTATTGATCGCAAGGAGATTGCCGATGCTGTAAGGCGGGCTTTCCAGGGACAGGCGATAGGGGTTTACCGCGAAGGAGATCTTTTGCTACCCATGATTATGCGTGCGCCCGAACTTGAGCGGAACGACATCGACTCGCTGAGAAGTATCCAAATCTGGAGTTGGTCTGCGCGACAGCATATTCCGATTACCGAGGTGGTGTCTGGTTTTGAAACCAGCTACGAGGACGAGATTATTATTCGTAAGGATAGGAAGCGCACGATCACAACCTATTGCGATCCTAGCTCAGGAACAGCCAATGAGCTGCTCGCTGAGCTTATGCCCAAGATCGAGCAAATTAAGCTTCCGGATGGTTACAAGTTGCACTGGGCTGGTGAGTATGAGGACTCCGGTAATGCTCAAGCGTCGCTGATGGCAAGTATACCTGTGTTTATCGGCTTGATGATTCTTGCCACCATTTGCCTGTTTAATAATTTGCGCCAGCCTTTAGTGATTTGGCTTTGTGTGCCGCTGGCACTCATTGGAGTTTCTGCAGGTCTATTATCTACGGGGCAGCCCTTTGGCTTTATGGCCATGCTTGGATTCTTGAGTCTCTCTGGAATGCTCATCAAAAATGCGATTGTTCTCATTGATGAGATTAATGCTCAGCAAGCCGACGGTGCTGGTCCAATGGAGGCGATCTTGGCTTCAGGAACGAGTAGGCTGCGCCCTGTAGCTATGGCAGCTTCTACCACGGCATTGGGAATGCTACCGCTTTTCTTTGATGCGTTTTTTGTTTCTATGGCGGTGACCATTGTCTTCGGCTTGGTTTGTGCCACGATATTAACGATGATTGTTGTTCCTGTCTTTTATGCGATCGTTTACCGAATTAAGTAAGCAGTAATATCATGGCTTCAACGAACAGTGTGCCCATCAAAAAAGGTCGTTATACATCGCTGCTGATATGTTTGCTTGTCACCATGGTTGGGTTGCCTTTGCTCGAGCATTTGGCCATTGGCCGAATCTTGCTGAGTATTTGGTTCCTGCTGACCTCTGTGGTATTTGTTGCAGCGCTGACAGGTTCTGGGCGGCAGCATCACATGCTTTTGCTCGCCTCGGGCATTTTTTGCGCCCTGTTGTTGGGTAATTTGGTGATGGAAATAGCAGGCTGGGATTCATTCGGATTTCAGGTGGTCGCTCTGCCATACGGCTTGATCTTCCTTTCATGGCTTACGGGCTTAATTCTCAGCTCCATTTACAAAGCAGACCAGGTCACACCTGACCTCATCTCTGGGGCAGTCATTGCTTATTTGCTACTCGGTATATGTTGGGGGGGTATTTATTCGTTGATTGAGCTCATGCAGCCTGGATCGTTTTCATTTAATCACGGAGGCAGAGACTTATCTTCTCTCTTCTATTACAGCTTTGTCACTCTGACTACCTTGGGTTACGGAGATATTCTTCCACTCACTAAGATTGCCAGAACTACGGCATATTTAGAGGCGGTGACTGGGGTGATGTTCACGGCTATTTTAGTAGCTGGCTTGGTTGGGAGTATTCGCATAGATCGAATGCCGGCTGATGATTGAACCTCGTTCTGTTTGAATATGTTGCGTGACATGAGAGCGCATTCGCTTAATGATTTAGCAAAGTGAATTCGTTAGGCGTGTAGTAAAAAAAGATTGCCATGACGCACGGAAGCGGCAATAATTAAGGTATCTTAATATTTTATTTACAAGATCATTCACCATCGAATGGAGCCGCAGCCTTAATCTGCGGGGGAGTGTTTGGAGACTCCCGATGCTTAGACATCACTCGCACAAAACTGTATTCACGTTATCGTGATCACGAACAAGAGCTGTTAAAGTGGGTGGCCCTTGTTTGTAATATATTCACCCGCCACTTGTCTGTCGTTAACCAACAACCCAATGATCCAACCTAACCATCCCAAGCAAAGCCATCTTAGTGAAGAAACGAAGAAATCCTCACAACAGAGAAAAAATACAACACCTGAAAAAAAATCACGAATACAAGAGTTTGGTCTTCAGGCGCCAACTAACAATGTGAAAAACTTTGTCCTAGATACTAATGTGTTGCTGCATGATCCCGGTTGTCTAAATCGTTTTAAGGATAACCACATTTGCATACCTGTTGATGTGCTAGCTGAGTTGGACAAGTTCAAAGGTGAACAAAGTGAGCGGGGTGCTAATGCTCGCCAAGTGCACAGAAAATTGACGGAGCTTTTTTCCACTGGTCATGTAGTAACTTCTGGAGTTCCCACTGAAGGTGGAGGCACGATCCGATTAGTTATTTACGATCCCGATTTTTGTGAGGAAAACTCGAAGGAGCTGGGTCAGTTCTTACGCGTCTTTCCTGATCGTGAGCGCGTTGATCACCGCATACTAGCTGCAACGGTTTTATTAATGGAGCACAACGATACACCTGTTGTTCTCGTTACTAAGGATCTTAATATGCAGCTCAAAGCTCGTGCTGTCGGCATTGATTGTGAGGATTACCTCAATGACAAGGTTGATCCGGCTGAGGTGAGTAGCTACGACATGCGATGTGTTGATGTTGATCCATCTGAGCTACAGCGCTTTGCTAGCTCAGGTGAACTTGTCTTGGACCATCCGCGCCGCAAGGAAATCATACTCAATCAGTATGTTTTACTTAAAGCTGGTGAGAAACAAACCATGCCAGCGCGCCTTGATGCGAATGGGACTTTCGTGCGCCTCCAGATCCCTGAGGTTCTGCGAATACCAGATGGTCACCATCTCAAGCCTCTGAACCTGGGTCAGAAATGCTTGATTGACGCATTACTTAACCCTGACATCTCACTGGTGACCTGTTATGGACAAGCAGGAACAGGTAAAACGCTTGTCGCCGTAGCAGCAGGATTACATGAGATGTTCAATCGTCGCTACAATGGACTCACTATTAGTAGACCAGTGGTTTCAATGGGGGATCAATTAGGTTTTCTTCCTGGAACTCTGGACGAAAAAATGAAGCCATGGTTGCAGCCCATCTATGATGCATTGGATTTGTTAATGCAGCCGAGTAATACTCAAGGACCACGCCGTAAGCAGCAGAAAAAAGAGAGTGCAGATGAGGCTGCTAGCAAACCATATGATGCACTTATTGAACGAGGAATCATTGAAATCGAAGCTCTTTGTTACATCCGCGGACGTTCGATACCGAATCGTTTCTTCATTCTTGATGAAGCTCAGCAATTGACTCCACAGGAGGCGAAGACGGTGGTGACTCGCATGTCGCGCGGCTCGAAGCTAGTGCTTGTCGGTGATCCAGCTCAGATCGATAATCCTTATGTAGATAGTCGTAGTAATGGCCTTGTCTTTACTAGAAATAGACTTAAGGGTCAGCCATTCGCAGCTCATGTTACATTACTTCGAGGCGAGCGCAGTCCACTGGCGGAGGCTGGTGCGCAGTTGATGTAATATCATTAATTGCTATTGAATTTTAGGGTGGTGCTGTTCATTGATAGCACCCCTTACTCATTATTTATGAACTCTATGATTCGTTATTTTTCTCTGCTACTTATCATTTTGATGATGGGCTGTGCGGGAGGTCCTGACCGTGACAAGCCTTGGTTGGGCACGCTTCGCCATGAGCTTGGTTATCTTGGTGCTCGTAACTGGGTCATTGTAGCAGAGGCTGCTTTTCCGATTCATAGTCGACGGGGCCTTACTGTGGTTCAGATTAATGGTGAAATTCCAGATGTAGTCGATGCGGTTGAGCGTGTGATTGAGGAAAAGTCTCATGTTAAGCCTCGCCTCTATGTAGCTGCCGAAGCAGAGAGTATACCCTACGATTATGCTCCAGGCATCAAGCGTTATCACGGGCAGCTGGATGAAGCTCTGCACGGTCGCGAAACTGTTCAGCTTGAGCATTCAATGTTATTGAATATGATCAGTGATGCCAGTAAGACTTACCGCGTGCTAGTAATCAAGACTCGCAGTGCTCTGCCATACACATCAGTGTTTATGGAGTTAGGCAGTGGTTACTGGGATGCTGAGTCTGAATCGGCACTTCGAGGCTTGATGGAAGGTGATAGAAAACCATAGCTAATAGAAAACCAATGGCAGCACCTAAAAAAATTGATGAGGAACTGATGCGCGAGCGCGAAGAAGCGTGGGTTGGTGATGCGGTGCTTGCATTGTTTATGCGTCGCTTAATTCTCAAGGAGCAAGGGAAAATGGATGGTGAAATGTTCATACGTTGCACATCGAATGACTTTCTTCGCAATATTGGTAACCCGACTTCTGTTGAGGCCTTGATTGGTCGCATTTATGAGGATCAGGGCCTCGAAGCTGCTTTTGATTGGATG
>CBFHKM010000006.1:14596-30913 GCA_965656385.1 Oceaniferula sp. | reverse complement strand
AGGACAATATTACCTCGGGTAACTATTCTTTTGTTGTTTGGTGTGGTGGTTGGCGGAGATTGCTTAGATCTGGTGCCGGCATTATTTTCAGAACATTTTGATGTCGTGGCTGATATCACTTTGGTGATGATTGGTTTTTTGATCGGGGGCAAGTTGACGATGGAAAGTGTCAGGGGGTCTGCGCTCACGGTATTTTGGATATCATTGATAGGTGCTGTGGTGACGGTTACTGTGGTTGGTCTGAGCTTGCTTTTATACGGGGTGTCTTTTGAGTTGGCTCTCATGCTTGGCTGTATTGCCGCAGCCACCGCACCTGCTGCTGTTTATGACGTTGTTGCACAATTTTACCCCCAAGGTAAATTTGCTAAGCGGCTACTGTCTATCGTCGCACTAGATGATATCTGGGGTTTGGTTTTATTTGGTCTTGGCTTAGCATATTTGAAATCAACAGCTGGTGACGGTGGCGGTATTATGGTGTTGGCCAATGTTGTGCATGATCTAGGTGGTGCCCTCATACTGGGGCTCCTGCTTGGATTGCCGGGGGCGTATCTTACAGGGCGAGCGAAGGAAGGGCAGCCGATCCTGAGTGAGGCCCTTGGCTTAGTGCTGGTTTGTGGAGGTATCGCCCTCTGGTTTGAGGTCTCCCACCTCATTGCTGCTATGACAATGGGTTGTGTGATCGCCAACAAGGCAAAGCATCATAAGTATCCCTTTCATGCGCTAGAGGGAGTGGAGTCTATTTTCCTAGTTATCTTTTTTGTTCTCGCGGGTGTGTCATTGGATTTGGGCGCTCTCAAAGACGTCGGCTTGTTGGGTGCTGCTTACGTGCTGGCACGAACTGCGGGCAAGTGCCTGGGGGGCTGGGCAGGTGGTTATGTAGCCGGGGCTGATACTTTAACCAAGCGCTGGATTGGGCCAGCGATGTTGCCGCAAGCGGGTGTAGCTATCGGTATGGCGCTGGTTGCCTCTGCTGAGTTGCCCGAATACAAGCATGTCATGCTGCCCGTTGTCATTGGATCTACGGTGCTATTTGAAATCGTCGGGCCAATTGCCACAAGAGTCGCAGTGCGCCGAGCAGATGCCTAGCGGGTGATGCGCGCTGATGTTGATCACTCAGTTAGCTAGTGAGCGAATAAAGTTTTCAAAGTAATCTACCCCTGCCTCTAAATCGGTGATGCGAATGAATTCATCTTTGGTGTGAGCTTGGTTGATCGATCCTGGACCGATGCAGATGGAGGGTATACCCGCAGCATTGAGGTGCGCGGCGTCTGAGAACCATGGAGCACTTACTGTTTTTGATTCCGGGTTAGCCGCTTGCATACGCATGATCCATGGGTTGTCATCCGCTACCTCCATAGGGGGGTTTTCATGAGGGTTAATGACTTTGAGGGGGAGCGCTAGTTCATCGATTACGTTTTCAACGAGTGCAAGGGCACCGGATTCGTCATAGAGGGCTGGTGTTGTGCGTATATCTATTTGAGCTGATGCAAAGTCAGGAACAATGTTGGGCTGTTTGCCCCCCGTGATGGTTCCTACGTTAAGGGTCGAGTGGCTGAGGCTTGGGTGGGTGTATGTCGCCAGTCGACCTGTGATTGATTGTTCAAACTGAACGAGTGCTTTTGCTATTTTGAGAATAGCATTGTCTCCTGCCTCGGGTTGGGATGCGTGTGCTGCTTTTCCGGTAGCTTGAAGCGTTGCCCATAGAGAGCCTTTGGTGATATTGACGATCTCCAGCGAGGTGGGTTCACCTGCTAGGCCGAACTCGTATTCTGAAGCGTGCTGCTTGCCAAAGTGCTTGGACCCATGCTGAGATGCCTCCTCCCCCATAAAACCAACGAAGTCGACAGCAACTGGTAGACTGGGTAGGATATCGGCACAATTGTCCAGTGCTTGTAGCATGGCTGCCATAGGACCCTTGGTATCTGAGGCACCACGACCCAAAATACGACCATCATCGGTGATGGTGCCGAAGGTGTCTATATCCATGTTGGCAACACTCACGGTGTCAAGGTGCGGGCAGAGTAGGATACGTGGACGCTGGTCTGGCGTAGGTCCATTATATGGACATTTGGCGATAACGTTGGGTCGGTTTGGCAGGACCTCTTCTTGGCTAACGTTGAAACCGTTCTTTTCTAGGTAATTTTGAACGTAATCCGCCATGGCAGCTTCACCGTCTCCATCCGGGCAGCAGTCAGGGTTAACACTAGGTATTCGAATGAGATTCTGAAGCAGGGTGACAGCATTGCTGGGCATGTAGGGTAAATAACCACGAAACCTTTAAAATACCCGCAAAAAATACGATTCCGTATTGAGATTCGTGGGTATAGGTTGAACGCATGCATCAGGATATTGAAAAGGTATTGATCGATGAGGGAATCATCCAGAAGCGTCTAGATGTATTAGCTGGCAAGGTGGCGGATGACTTCGAAGGTAAGCCGATGGTGGTGGTCGCTTTGTTGAAGGGGGCTGTTTTATTCACTGCGGATTTACTGCGCAGGGTGGCTTTGCCCATGCAGATTGAGTTCTTGAATGTGGCCAGCTATCACGGAGGCACTGAAAGCAGTGGCGTGGTTTCATTCCTTGATGAAACATTACCCGATGTCGAAGGTAAGGTGGTGTTATTGCTCGACGATATTCTCGACACTGGCAGGACGCTCGAGGCTGTAATGAAAAAGCTCGAGCAGCAGGGCGCGTGCGAGGTCAAAACCTGTGTTCTACTTGCCAAGGATATTGAGCGAGAGGTGGTCAAAGAAGCTGACTACACCGGCTTTATGATTGGGGATGAGTTTGTGGTGGGTTATGGATTAGATTATCAAGGTCTCTATCGAAATTTACCATACGTTGGAGTTCTCAAGGATAGTGCCGTGTAAGGCAGGTCTGGGCTAGAACACTGATACTTGAATTCGGTAAGTAATGTAATAATCACCGCTGATATGAATATTCTTCTAGCACCTGATAAATTTAAGGGGGCTTTCTCAGCTGAGAGGGTATGTGAGCTCATGGCAAGTGGGATACGCAAAGCCCTGCCAGAGGCGAATATCGTATCTTGTCCGATTGCTGACGGCGGCGATGGTTTTACTGAGGTCCTCAAGCTTGCGCTGGCGGGCGAGTGGGTGAAGTGTGAGGTTCACGATGCTATCGGGCGACCTGTGAAGGCTCGTTATGCGCTTTGTGGTGACACGGCAGTAATGGAAATGTCCGAAGCTTCTGGAATACGTCATATTCCTGAAGATCTGCGTGATATCTGGCGCGCAAATACTTATGGAACCGGGGAGCTTATGCGCCATGCCATTGAGAAGCAGGGTGTTCGGCGTATTATTATGGGCATTGGTGGTAGCGTAAGCAATGACGCAGGCTGTGGTATGGCGGCGGCTCTGGGTATCCAGTTTTTTGACTATCGCGGTGCGGTGTTGAGGACGACACCCAAAGAGCTGATGCAATGTGTTACCATTGACCGGTCACAAGCCATTGCTTTGCCTGAAATACTGGTTGCGTGTGATGTAGATAATGCGCTGCTGGGACCTCATGGAGCGGTTGAGGTCTATGCTCCTCAGAAGGGTGCATCGAAAGCTGACCTTAAACCGTTAGAGTCGTTTTTGGAGCGTATTGTGTATGTTGCAGATGGGCGTGAGACATCGATGGTCCCAGGAGCAGGGGCAGCTGGGGGGCTTGGTTTTGGTCTCGTTCAGTTCTGTGGAGCGTCTTTGATTTCCGGGTTTGACCTGCTCGCCAGAGAAATAGAGCTGACAGAAAAAATACGCGCCTGTGATGTTGTGATCACTGGAGAGGGAAAGCTAGATGAGCAGACTTTACGCGGTAAGGGGCCTGCGGGAGTCGCCCGAATAGCGAAGCAGATGGGTAAGGAGGTTGCTGTCATAGCCGGGCTCGTAGAGCTTGCTAACACAGAGCTGACAGATCTTTTTGATCATATCTGTGAGCTGCATGACCCGTCACGATCCCTTGAACAAACCATTGAGCATGGCGAGCCTTTGCTGGCGAAAAAGGCTGCCGAATTGGCAGTGGTGCTTCAGCGACAATCGGAGGCAATCTAATCTTTGATAATCACCCCCCAGTTTACTGGGTCATTTCTCGCAGCTCAAATCCTGAGTAGAAGGAGTCGGAATCCTGCTTTAGTTTTTTCTGCACAAGCTCACCATCTTTTACGCTAAACTCGTACAGGTTGTAATTGCCCTTCATGTAGTCAAAGCTGGTGGTGTCGTCCTCATAGAGTTGGCAGCTGCCGTAATTGTGTCCATAGTGGCGAATTTCGATGGCGGCACCTCGCATATCTTTGGTTCGATTGACCGGAGCTTTGAGCATCGGGATCAGCGAGCCCCCTCTGACGAAGAGTGGTGGCATGTCATTGGTTTGCACGGCAGTGACGACGATTGTGTTGCCATTACCTGCAAGTTTCCCTGTGTAGAAGTCGTACCAATTACCTGAGGGTAGGTTAATTTCACGCTCTATTTGAGAGTTGATGAAAGGCGCGACGAGGATGTCGGGACCAAACATGTAGAGGGTATTATCTTCGGTTATTTTCTGATGAAATCCGTCTCCATATGGGTCGACCTCACTATCAAGTTTGCGTGTTTCCGATTTGGCCTGTGCCTTTGCCTCTCCTGTTTCAAGAAGCATCGAGCGAACGGGAGGAATGCCATCCTGATTATAGCGGGCAAAGGCGGTGTAGAGGTAAGGTAGTAGCTTCATGCGCAGTTGTATCGTGCGGCGGATAGCATCGGTGGATTCTTCGTAAGTCCATGGCTTAGTCTTACTAGCCCAGGCATTGAGCATGGCCATTGGAGATAAGCAAGTGGTGTGCATGCGGTTGATCCACTCGCGACTGTTTTTCGCACTGCGGATTTCAGGGCACCAGAGAATGCCCCCAAGACTCGCAGCGGAAATGCCAGTGACATACTGGTCGTGACCGTAGGAGTCAGAGTAAATTACAAATGGGTAATTCGAGGCGGCTCCATTGCTGGCTCTCACTTTCGAATAAGTACGACGATTATTTTTCTGATAGAGCTCTTTGTAGATCATACGCTGTAGTTGCATGCCGTATGTTTGGCGCATGACTTCAGCAGGTGTTCCGGAGGGAAAAGTGGCGTGGTCTGGCCATAACCAAAAGTCGTAACCGTCACATTCATCGATTTTATAGCCCGAAATACCTATATCAAAGTGGTCTGTTTTGTGTTGATCCAGTAGCACCTTGCGTGCTTCAGGAAGCATGTAGTCAGGAGCAATGCCAAGCCACACAGTGTGCGAACCCGATAGGGGATACATGTCTTCGTAAATCCTCGCATGCTTAGATATATAGGGGTTGACCCATAAGTTGAGACGGATGCCGTCATCGAGTAGTTTTTGCGTAAAAGTCGCGGGGTCGGGAAAGCGCTTTTTTTGCCATTCGAATGTGCATGGATAAGATTTGGACTGCCAACCTGGCTCGAGACCAATGACATCAAGTGGAATATTGTGGTCCTTGAAGTCTGCAATCTCTTGCTCGGTTTCGTCTGCACTAAATGAAGCGGGAGTGCGATGCCAGAAACCCAATCCCCAGAGTGGCGGCATTGCCCCGCCACCAGAATAGAGGTTATAACGGGCTACGATATCTTGCAGGCTCGTACCGGTGAATCCGACAAGCTCAATGCCATCTCCCTGAACGTAAGCCTCTACCGCGTCACTTGGGGGGACAGCGAGCCATGGTCCGGGCTGTTTCTCATCAGCAGGTGGGTTGCGATCGACTTCTTGTGGTAAAGCTTGTGAATCCTTGCGGTTACATACTTGGTTGTAAATTTTGAGATAGGCTGCGGTATTAAAAAAGACTCCGTAGCCTTTACTAGAGATATAGAATGGTACTGGTGCATGAGTGGAGCCACCGTCTTTGCTGTAATGATCAACTTTGAGCTCAATGACTTTACCGCTTCGCATGGTCTTGTCGAACTGAAGACCGTAGCCGTAGATTTTCTCGTCGGGCTCAGTCGGAATGTAGACCATTATTTTGTGATCTGGGTTAAGGCGGTAGCGTGCGTTTTTGAGCGCCTTGGCTAGGGGGGTGTCAGTGAGTTTGTTGAGCGCTGCAAGCTTAGGTGCTTCGCCGGCAAGATCGCTGTAGCGGTATAGTTTGTCAGTTTCTCCAAGGCTTGAAACATAAACTCCATTGGCTAGTTTCTGCCAATTATTGATAGGCGTAAGATCAGAGATGTTGCCAAAGGGCGCTGCGATGACAAAATTTACAACTAAGATTGTTTTCAGAAGAGAAAGGATGAAAGTGAATCGCATGACGCTTAATGGGTATTGCTAAGAGCATTGTTTGCTCACACCTGAATATACTGATTGAATTTCGATGTCTTCCAAAAAAGAAAAAATGGGCACAAAAAAACCGCCCTATAAGAGCGGTTCGGGTTTATGTTAGCTCAAGCGGTGCAAACTTGTAAAGTGGTGGCTCCACCCGGGATCGAACCAGGGACACAAGGATTTTCAATCCTCTGCTCTACCAACTGAGCTATGGAGCCTCACCTTTTGTATGCAGCAAAGGCGCTGCGGTGCGGGAGGGGTTTAGTTCCCGGCGACGGGATTGACAATAGAAAAATAGAGGAAAAGTGAAGATGTTTCTCTGAAGGGGGCATTTCTGTTGTCGATCATATATCACAAACGTAAAAAGACACTCTGTGCAGAGTGTCTTTTGAAAGAATTGATCAGCAAAAGCTGCTGCCAAAGCAAGGTGACTTAAGCGCCTTCCTCTTCTGCAGGTTTATTCCTTTGAAAACGCCAACGGATTGCATGACGCTTTACTGCCGTGCGCTCTTTGCGCTGCTTGCGCTGGGTGACGGTTTCAAATGCACGACGACGGCGCATTTCCTCTAGAATACCTTCGGAGTCTAGCATGGACTTCAAGCGCTTGAGGGCGCGGTCTACAGGCTCACCTTTTTGGATTTCGATACCTCTCATAAATTGAATTGAATAGTGTTAATTGGTGCTTTTTACACCGATAAAGGAGTAATCAACAGCAGCAAGGGAGCGGAAGCTAGGGGGCAGGGAGTCTGCGGTCAAGCTGAAAGAGTTGAAAAAAAGACCGAATTTGTGGCTGGTAGGCTCTTTCTGCTATTATTTGCCAGCTGGAAGCAGTTTTTTGATGCTTTCGTAAATGGGGCGCCCTGTGATGCGTCGGTGAAAGAGGTAGAGAGCAACCAGAGCAAAGAGAATGTTGGTAGACCATGCAGCAAGCAGCGGCGGTAGATGGCCAGCTTCACCAAATGTCAGAAAAAAGCTTGATGAAAAAAGCATTCCTGCGGACAAAAATAAAGCAATGGAAACGCCACCTCCGAGTCCTCGCCTACTGAATACTATACCGAGAGGGGCCGCCAATAAGATGGTGATGAGGCATATGATAGGCTGCGCAATGCGATAATGCCATTGAGTAAGGTAGGGAAGTCGGTTGGCCCATTGAACACCTTCGTGAGCTTTTAACCAGCTATTGAGCTCCGGAATGCCCAAGTGGCTTTGATCCAGCCCTGGTTTGACGATTTGCCAGGGCGTTTCTTGCCAATTTCGAGTGATACTTGACGGGGTATCTATCTTGACGGGCACAGGAACTGCTTGTAAATCGATGAGCTGGAGTTCTGAAAAGGTCCAATTTTTATTTTTGCGTGACCACTTTGCTTTTTTTGCCTCCAGCTTCGTCGTGGGGTGGTTACCCTCGTCGAAGGAGTGAACTGTGACGTTTTGCAACTCTCCTGTTTTCTCGAATTGATAGGGGAATGATCCAACAAGCCATACGCGGCGCGATTCTCTATCTCGATAGAGTACAGACCGAGCACGTTCAGCCTCACCATCCTTTGCGATGTCAATGATGAGGTCTTTGTTGCCCTCTGCCCAGGGGCCCCAGTGGTAGTTGAAAATAAGACACACCATGGAACTGAAAACTCCCGTAACAAGCAGTGGCATGACGATTCTAAATACTCCACGTCCCGTCTGAATCATTGCTACAATTTCTTGGTGACGCGACATTTTACCCAAACAGTAAAGAAGTGATAGCAGTAGGACGTAGGGTAAAATGAAAACAAACATTGCTGGTATAAAGATGCCGTAGTAGCTGATTACAATACCGGTCGTGCTCTGAGCCTCGCTGAAGTCAGACATGTTATTCTGTAAATCGGTTAAGATCATGACCGTCATCAAAGCTCCCATGCTAAGGGCGAAGGATGTGAGAAACTGCCGAGCCATGTATCGATCTAGGCTGCCAGCACAGCGATAAATCCAAGCTGCAATAGCGGGTAGGAGGCATAGCAAACCAAGAAGATAAGGTCGTAGCCGGTGACCAGTGATATCAGTATCGGGAAATCCCAGAATGTGCTCGTCGACTGCAAGCACCTCTCTTGGAATCACATACATCGCAGAGGCAGTACCCAATAATGTGATGGCGATGGGCCACAGGTATTGTTTGAGAGTGGAGCTACCCGTCATGCAGGGATGATGCAGAAGCTCTGCCATTGAGGCAAGAAGTAACCTCTTGGGAAAGCAGAGTATCAGAAAGGTGTGGGAGTGTCTTGCGAGGACGATTGAGCCATGCTATCGATTGCAGAGCTTGATACGCAATCAATGTAAGTATTTATTTATAATGGGAATATCAAATCGACCATACCAGCAATCAGCACCACACCAAAACTTCAATGGTGCGTCACGTGAGCCGTCGCGACTGCAGGGGTGTCCCGTGGTGAAGTGGTTGCTCATCATCAATGTTGCCGTCTGGTTATTTGACATGATGACCAATTCGGCTCCGCAAACTCAGCGTTCGTTTCTATGGGAGTGGGGGAACTTCAGCGTGGCAGCTGGGGTTGAGCAGCTAGAGGTATGGAGATTTGTCAGTTTTCAATTTCTACATGCCAACGGGCACCATCTCTTGGTTAACATGTTGGGCTTGTTCTTTTTTGGTCACTTTGCCGAGCGTTGGTGGGGGAGCCGGAAATTCCTGTTCTTCTATCTCTCCACCGGTGTCGTAGGAGCGTTGTTTTACGTGTTGCTCTTTTACCTCGGCTGGTTTGCTAAGCAGGGCTATGATTCCTCGATCCCCATGGTCGGGGCCTCCGCCGGTATTTTTGGCATTCTTGCATGTGTGGCCGTCATTGCGCCTAATTTACAGGTATTGCTATTTTTCTTTATACCTATGAAAATGCGTACTTTTGCGCTCATGGCATTGAGTATCAGCGTGGTGGTTATTGTTTTAAATCTCAATAATGCGGGTGGTGAGGCAGGGCACTTGGGAGGTGCAATTCTGGGCTTTATCCTGATGAGAAACCCACAGTTGTTGTCCTTTATTTCCAATGAGGTAATGATTTCTCGCCGCCGCCCTATTGTAGATGCCACCATCGTAAGTGAAAAAAAACTACGACCACGAATTAATATTGATATGGATGATACCGAGATCGATCGCATCCTAGACAAGGTTAGTCGTGAAGGGTTGCAGAGCCTAACCAATGAGGAACGCAATGTGCTGAAACGCGTTTCAGAGCAATAAAAAGGACAGCTACTTAATAGCCCCATCTCTATGAAAATGACTGATGATGAAATGATTGAATGCCCAGATCAGGCTATGCAAATGGATCGTCTGCGCTCGATAATGCATCGTTTGCGTGCCCCGGGTGGATGCCCATGGGATGCCGAGCAAACTCATGAAAGCTTGTTGACCAACTTGATCGAGGAAACTTACGAGACTGTTGATACGATTAAACGAGGTGACTGGGATCACCTTAAAGAAGAACTGGGTGATTTATTGTTGCAAGTTGTATTTCATAGCGAGTTGGCCGAGGAGGCTGGGCGCTATAATTTTGATGACGTTGCTAGGGGTGTTTCTGACAAGCTAGTGAGAAGACACCCCCATGTTTATGCGGAGAGTAGTGTGGAAAATACAGAGGGCGTATTAAATCAATGGGATGCGATCAAGCGGCAGGAGAAAGGCAATGAGCAGAAGCCTTACCTTGAAGATATTGGTAAGGGTTTACCCTCTATGCTACGTGCAGCGAAACTCCAAAAAAAAGCATCTAAAGTGGGGTTTGACTGGCCTGACGACCAAGGAGTGATGAGTAAGATCAGTGAAGAGCTTGCGGAAGTCGACGTTGAACTTCAGGCACTCAGTGAAGCGGGCGTGGTTGAGCGAAACAACCTAGCAGAGGAAATCGGGGATCTTCTATTCTCAGTAGTAAACCTAGCTCGGCGACATTCATTGGATCCAGAGATTTTACTTGAATCCACTAATGTTAAATTTGAAAAGCGGTTTGCCGCAATGGATTTAGCATTACAAAATAGCGGGAACAGTCTCGAGGGGGCATCGCTCGACGAAATGGAGCTTGAATGGCAGGCAGCTAAAACCTCAACAAATTAACCGAGCAGCCAACTCAAATTGGATGTGCTTTGATCTGGTGGATCTGGTAGTCTTGATCGTTTGGTGTTAATGCTGTTAAGCATTACTCGGGTCTGAGTTTTCGCTCCAGTTGTTTAGGCGAAATACCGAAAAACTTTTTAACGTCTGTGCAAAAATGACTGTAATAGAGGTAGCCAAGTTTTTCACTGATGTCATGTAAGTTGATACCTTCACTGATCATGCGCTTAGCAAGAAGTGCGCGGTGATTACAAAAAAGATCTTTGGGTTTGAGGCCAACTGCCGATTCAACATGACGCTGCAGCTGAATTACCGTGAAGCCTAGGATTTCAGCTACTTTCTTCACATTGAAGTTATTCTGCTCTGCTAGCTGAAGAAGATTAACCCCTGACTTGTCTAGAATTCTAGCACCTTCACGGTGGAATGGTGTGGGTGTTGCTGGCCTACTCATAATATATAACTGAATTTGTTACGGAAAAGTCCTTAAGATACAAGAAAGATTAACTGAAAAATGTAACGCATGCACTCTTTTTTCTCAATTAGTTCAAATTTTCTTTAAAAAGTGGGGGTGCCGTATTACAAAAAACAACATTAAATGAACTCGCTGTAGGTGTAATGCATGGTGAGGTCTCTACCGATTGGGGGGGGAATGCATATTAGAAATTAACTTGATCCACGTTCGTGAGAAATCCCAGCCCCAGCAACAATAGTGTAAAGTGTGAGAACAGCCAAGGGCATGAACTCAGCGCGAGTATATTGAGAGTACATCGTTACACCGTTTCGTTTGAGATCTATAACCCATTTTGTAGTCTGCAACTCTCAGAGGTCCTGAGAAATTTCAGTATACATATGAACGGGCAATTGGTCTATATGGGTGAGGCTGTTGTATCAAGTATCGTTAATACGGGTGCAGTTTTAATATGTGAGGCAACTCTATCAAACGGCTGGAGGGAGCTTGATTTTCTCGCAAGTGCACAGCGTGGAGAGTTGGTGTCTCAGTTCGATGAATTCGTAGACGATTGGAAAAAGGCGCATCATGTGTCAGCTGATTTTAAGCTCAATGTGGCTGATATGCAGAACATGATGATTGGGCTTAGGCGTTGGCTTGAGCAGGTTGACTTGGGGATACAATCTACTGGCACTGAGGATGTAGAGGCATTAGAGCGCTCCGTAATCTCAGAAATTGAGGGGAGGATGGGGGACGAGCTTAATCCGCAAATGCTCAATTTCGAGGCATCTACGCGCAATGTGAATGTGCCAGATCAAGCAGCTCATAAGCTTTATGTTAGGCGTCAAATGCATCCTTTAATGTTATGTTCTCCATTCGCCTACAGAGCTTACACGAAGCCGCTTGGTTATGCTGGTGATTATGAAGTGGTAAATATGATGTTGCGTGACCCTTTCGAAGGTGACTCACTTTTTGCCAAGGTCATCAATAGTGTGTTTTTGAACTTTGAGCCAGTTAAGGCGCACCGAAATCGTATTGATTACTTGTATGAGACTCTCAAAACCGAGGCATCGCGGGTCGTTGGGAAAGGTCGCCGTCTCAAGGTTCTTAATTTGGGGTGTGGGTCTGCTCATGAAATCCAGCGTTTTTTGGCGAATGATGCAATTAGTGACCAATGTGATTTCACCCTCCTGGACTTTAACGAGGAGACGACGGAATACGCAAATCAGATACTATCAGACCTTAAAGATAAACATGGCAGGAATACACAGATCAAGATCCTGCAACGTTCAGTGCACCAGCTGCTTAAACAGGCCAGCAGGGGAGCTGGCGGTCTAGAATTGGAGTCGTATGATTTGGTTTATTGTGCCGGTCTGTTTGATTATTTGTCCCAGAAAATATGCAAAAAATTGGTGAATGTTTTTACTAAATTATTGCGTCAACATGGTATTTGTATTGTTACAAACGTAGCGTCGACGAATCCCTGCATTGGTTGGATGGAATATGTGGTGGAATGGAATTTGGTTTATCGTAGCGATTGGGAAATGCTCGACTTGATTCCTTTGGATGGAACTGTTATGAGAACCGAGCTCAGGAGAGAAGCGACTGGTGTAAACCTATTTTTAGAGATTCGAAAGGTCTCTATGGATCCATTCAGCAGCTCCTAAGCGCTACCCAAGCAATAACAAATGAGCGAATCCCAACACACCACTAGGCAGCTTTTTAAGATTTCTGAGGAACGTGCGAGGATAGCGAATTGTCAGCAAGCTGCCATTTTTGGTGCCATTTTTATGATGGTAGGCGTTGGTCTAGATGTTGTGGTCTACTATGATAGTGTCTCTACACTACTGGTTAATCGAATAGTGACGGCAGCACTGTTGATTACTTTTGCGGTATTATCGGGATTTATTAAGAGTAACCTGCTTGCAAGATTGGTGGTGCACACAGTCGCGATGTTGCCCATTGCTTCTATTTCTTACATGATTTTCTTAACCGAAGGGGCGGGGTCTCCTTATTATGCCGGTTTGAATTTAGTATTGGTTGGAGCGACCTTGCTGCTGCGCTGGAATACATTCGATAGTGCAATCAATGCTATGCTTTGCCTATTCATGTATACATGGGCTGTTTTCAGCCATTCTAAGGGGCTTAGTTGGAATAGCGCATTCATACCTAGCTATTTTATTTTTGTGACTGGGGCGATTACTACGACAGCGACGTATTTTTACAACCATAGCCGGTTTAGAGAGTTTTGTCTCTCTAAGGAGGTTGCTGCCTCTAATAAAAAATTGCGACAGATCAACCGAAAGCTGGAGGAGAATAATACAGAATTGGAAGCTGCTAACCTTAAGTTGAAGGAACAAGGTAGTTTGCTGGTTCAGAGTGAAAAACTTTCATCCCTTGGGCGCATGAGTGCTGGAATCGTGCACGAGGTGAACAACCCCCTTAATTATAGTAAGATTGCGTTGCATACACTTAAGACTTTTGAATCGGCCATCAGTGAGGACGAGCGGGAGGATTACATGGAGGTTGTTTCGGATGCAGAGGAAGGACTCGTTCGTGTGATTGGCATCATTACTGATTTAAGGTCATTTACCCGAGGCGACACAGCTGCGATGGATCAGCTTAATGTGACTTCCTTTGTCGAGAGTGCTCGGAAATTAGCGAGCTCAACTCTCGCAGAGATTGATTTGGAGATTGATATTGATCCGTCTGCAGAAATCGAGGGCAATGAGAGGCAGCTTTGCCAACTCCTGATTAATTTTCTGCAGAACTCAGCAAGAGCTATCGAGGTTAAGCAGGCCCAATCGGGACCATTTCAGGGGAAGGTTAGCTTGGCTACAAAGTCGGATGATAAACTAGTTACTCTCATTTTGCGAGATAATGGCTGCGGTATTTCGGCAGAGGACATTGAACGTATGTTCGAACCTTTTTTTACAAAAAACGACGTCGGCGAGGGCATGGGGCTTGGTTTGAGTATTTGTCACCGTATCCTCGATCAGCACAATGCTAAGATTGAGGTTAAATCTGTGCTGAATGAATTCACGGAGTTCAGAATACATTTCAAAAAATAACAAAAAAAATACGTTTTTGCAGAAAAAATCGAGCGCTAAAGTTCTTGGTTTTTTGATTAAAATAAATTAACTAATTACATATTAAATGTCTATGGATAATTCTAATAACGAAAAAGTAGTTCTCTTCGTTGACGATGAGGAGAAAACTCGAAAGTATTTCTGTCGCTTATTTGGTGACAAGTTCAACATTCTTACTGCGGTAGATGGAATGCAAGCGCTGGAGGTGTTCAAAGAGAATGTTGAGCAAATCGCGGTGGTTGTCACGGATCAACGCATGCCCAATATGACAGGCTCTCAGTTACTTGAGAAAGTGAACGAGCTTAAGCCATCATGTATTCGCATCCTCTCCACTGCTTACGCAGATATTGATACCGCGATTGAGGCTGTTAATAAAGGAGGTCTCTACCAATATATCACTAAGCCATGGGAGGTAAATGATTTGGAAGCGGCTATTGTGCGTGCTTTAGAACTTTATAGCCTACAGCAGGAGCGTGATGCTCTACTGCGCCAAAAATTGTCTAGCGTCGAAATGCTCGCATCATCTGATCGAGTTTTATCTATCGCAACCATGGCCGTCTTCAGCCATGAGGAGTTGAGCCATGTAGGTGAGGCCCTCAGAGCTCTGGTTGAGCTTGCTGAAATTGGTGCCAAGGATGACGTTAAGGAGCTCGGTCTGGATCCAAGTATTAACTGGAGAGAACTCTACCGGAGACATTTATTATTCTTGCGCAGTATACGTGAAGGTCTAACAAGCGAAAGCCTAAAAGGCAATGTGCTAGAGTATG
Source organism: Oceaniferula sp. (assembly GCA_965656385.1). GTDB lineage: Bacteria > Verrucomicrobiota > Verrucomicrobiia > Verrucomicrobiales > Akkermansiaceae > Oceaniferula. Next base: position 16,237 of record CBFHKM010000006.1, on the reverse strand, counting down.
GGCAGAGCGTTTCTGTGGGTGATGTGGTGACCCCAATTACCGAGGAGTTGGGTTGTTTCCAATGGATAGGTGATGAAAAATCTGAGAGCGGATGGCCAGGTTCCGTCGAAGCGGTTCAGTCAGAAGTTAGGCCATTCCTAAAGGCCATCACTGATGTGATGCGAGATGCTGGAGTTATCCTTATTTCCCAGACGCAGGGAGGCATAGAATTTACGCTTTCTTCGCGCTTGCTCGCCAAGAACCTTGAGCCATTGCGCACGGCCACAAAAGAAGCTCCATCAGATGCGAGTATTGCCATGTGTGCTGCGTTTTTCCGGATGGCGCATTCTGGAGCTAGCTTCGAAGTTGTACCAGAGTCTAATCGTGAGATGGTTCGCCTTCGGGTGCTCTTTGATCTTACGAAGCGTGTTGACATCACCGAAAGTGGATGGGACTCACTGGTGGTTGCCCTCACAGGCAACGATATCTTCTGGTCTCGCTACGGGGCCTAATTCATCTTGATTGAGAGCAAAGACGATGGGCCATTTAGTTTGGCCTGTCGTAGGTTATGTTGTGTGGCTGAGCGCCACAGACTAAAAGCCTCCGTGGCCATATGCGTGACTGCCGCGTCCTTGTTGGGCGCCAGTTGTGTCACCCGCTTTTCTTAATTCTGAAGCGGTTAGAATATCTTGCTCCATTTGACGCTGGAGAGCTGGGTCTGGGGCACAAGAAGATATTAATGCTAAGGTAGCTGGCACTACGATAAAAAGAATAGAGAGAGAGGGACGTTGATCTGAGCAGTTCGTATTTTTCATGGCAAAAATCATTGTGATGTTTCACATGCTTTATTTCAAGCTGCTATTTTCCAACGTGCCTGCGTTATAAGTCGGTGATGTTTTCTGTTTAGTATTGCCTAAATGGGGTGCCCGTATCATACCCCCTCACATGGCCAATGCTAATATGGATCGCTTAAGGAGATTAGGTGTCTTGATTCCGGTTTCCTCGCTACGTCGAGAGCGTGATTTGGGCATTGGCGATACAAGAGCGTTGCATGAAATGGTCGATTGGGCCGTGTCACACAAAGTGGGATTTCTACAGCTGCTGCCCATCAATGAGGCTGGCTCAGACCACAGCCCCTACAACGCCATAAGCTCGATTGCTCTGGACCCACTCTTGATCTCCCTTGAGGATATTCCACAAATAAGTGTGTCGGACATTGAAGCAGTCGCGGCTAAACAGAACCTACAATCAGACCCAGATCATCTTGTTGACTATGAGGAGGTGAGTAGTGCTAAGTGGGGCTTGCTCGCGCAGGGTTTTGATGATTTTTGGGCCGAAGAAGAAGCTGATACCGTATTTGATGCTTTCTGTGTTGAGGAAGCAGAGTGGTTAGTTCCTTACTGCAAGTTCAGGTGGTTGATGGAACTTGCTGGAACGGAGGAGTGGGAACTTTGGCCAGAGGAGTATAACACTCCAGAGGCTGCGGAATTGTATCTGGCATCGATGCCGGTGGAGGAGGTTGAGCGCAATCTTACCTTTTACGCATGGGCGCAGTGGCATGCATTTTCGCAGTGGCGTAAATTGAGAGAATATGCACACCAGCATGATGTCAAATTGATGGGCGATATACCTATTGGTATATCCTATAGTAGTGCTGATGTT
>CBFHKM010000006.1:7029-14498 GCA_965656385.1 Oceaniferula sp. | reverse complement strand
GTTTTTTGAACCACAGTGGTTTGATCTCACTTTGTCGGGTGGGTCGCCGCCCGAAACAGTTTTTAAAGATGATGCGTTTGCATGTCAGTGGGGGCAGAACTGGGGGATCCCCATTTATCGCTGGGATGTTATGGAAAAAAATAATTTTTCATGGTGGCGTCGCCGTATTGAAAAGCTAACAGATATTTTTCACATCTTTAGAATTGATCACATTCTTGGTTTTTATCGCATCTATAGTTTTCCATGGCGGCCAAGACGTAACGAAGAATTTATTGGCTTAAGTGAGAAACAGGCTGGAGACATTACTGGGGGGGCTCTCCCCGGGTTTTTCCCATGTTCAGATGATACCGAGGAAAACAGAGCTGCAAACCTTGCCGATGGAGATAAGTATCTTAGGATTATTCAGGATGCTGCCGGTGATGGGGAAGTGGTCGGCGAGGATTTAGGCTGTGTGCCTGATTATGTCAGGCCTAACATGGAAAGTTTAGGCATAGCAGGTTTTAAAGTGTGTCATTGGGAGGTCAGGGGGCATGGCGAAACTCTATCAGGGGCTGATTATCCAGAATGTGCATTCGCTACGTATGCTACGCATGATCATGATTCTATTCCGGCAATGTGGAATAGCTTAAAGGGGATGCTAGGCGGTCTTGATCACGAGGGGGCAATACGGGGTTTGGAATTGCTCAGTGATTTTGCAGGCTTGCCTAAGGGCTCAAGTGCCGATTGTTATGCTGATTATGGTCCTGTTGTAAAATGGGCATTGTTTGACCGTTTGTTAAAGTCGAATGCTGATTATGCATCTGTGATGATTACAGACATTATTGATAGCACTGAACGTATCAACATACCTGGAACGGTTGGCGGCAAAAATTGGCGCTACCGTCTACCATGGAAAATATCTGATATGCCAAAGTCTTTGCAGCACGATTGCTCACGCTTGAAAGAGCTAATCCACCTTTCTGGACGAGGCTAGGTCCATAGCGTGCTCAAGGATAATATGGCTGAGGTGTTGTTTCGATGCCTTGGCAGGCTTTTCGGTGTGATGAGGGGAAATGATTAGAATCTCATTTTCGTCGGTATCAAAGCCTATATCTTCTCGTGAAACATCATTAGCGACGATGAGATCGCAGTTTTTGCGGTCTAATTTTGCTCGGGCATTTTTTTCAAGTTGCTCCGTTTCTGCAGCAAAACCCACTAATACTCCCTCATAGCCGAAGCTCTTCCGTGCAGAGCCAAGGATATCTGGAGTTTGAACAAGCTCGAGTGTCATAGCTCCTGTAGCCTTTTTGATTTTCTGCTCGGAAATTGAGGCTGGTTGGTAATCAGCAACGGCAGCAGAGAAGATGGCAATATCAGCTTTTTTGATCCAATGCTCAACGCTGTCGTACATTTCTTGGGTGCTTTCGACTGGTATGTAGTCGACCTTGTCAGGTACATTTAATCGGGTGGGCCCAGATATTAAGATAACGCGGTGGCCTTGATCGGCAGCGGTCTTTGCTATGGCGTAACCCATTTTCCCTGACGATTTGTTGGTGATGAATCTGACGGGGTCAATCGCCTCACGAGTAGGCCCTGCGGTGATGAGGATAGTCATCAAGGTTTTTATGTTTAGTTTGCAAGTAAAGCCTCAGCTGCCTCAATCACTTGGGTTTCTTCACTCAGCCTGCCCGGGCCAGCGTAGCCGCAAGCGAGCATGCCGTCTTTTTCGGGTCCTATGAATTGGCAGCCATCTTGCTCTAGAAGAGTTATGTTGCGTTGAGTGGCTTGATGGAGCCACATTTTACCATTCATTGCAGGAGCGATGAGAACGGGGGCCTCTGTGGCTAGGTAAATGCTTGAAAGTGGATCAGGTGCTAGTCCATGAGCGAAATTGCCTATTGTGTTGGCTGAGGCAGGGGCTACCAGCAATAGGTCTGCGCGGTCAGCGAGATCGATGTGCCCCGGTTTCCATGCCTGCTTTTCGTCCTCTAAGGTGACCAACACTGAATGTTGGGAGATAACTTGAAGGGTGAGAGGGGTAATGAATTCGGTCGCTGATCGAGTCATTACACAGTGAACATGGTGACCATTTTTAACCAACTGTGATGCAATACCGGCAGCTTTGTAAGCTGCGATAGAGCCAGTGATGCCTAGGATGACGGTCTTCATTTTCTGAGTGATGGGGTTAATGATTTTTGTAGCGAGAGAGTTTGAGGCGTTCAGCGACGATAAGAGACTTAAATTGGTAGTAATCTTGTTCTCGAGTATCAGACAACAGTCGGTAGGTATATTTTGAACAGTGGGTTATTTCACCAAGGGCGTTTTTCATGCGCAATTCGATGACGTCTTGGGAGTCTGAACCTCTACCAGTAAGGCGTTTGACAAGCTCTTCTTCGGTGTGAGGCATGACAAAAACATCCACTAAGGCAGCATCAATACTGGTATCATTGGAGTTGCGAACTTGATCTGCCCCTTGCACGTCTATATCCATGACAACATCGACACCCTCGATAAGGTGGCTGAGGACTTCTGTTTTGAGTGTGCCATACAAGTTTCCATGGACTTCAGCGTACTCAAGGAATTCTCCATTGGTGACTTTTTCTTCAAAAGTATCTCTGTCCAGAAAATGGTAGTCGTGACCGTCAAGCTCTCCATTCCGTGACGGACGAGTGGTGCAGGAGGTCGAATAAATGGCTTCACCTTCGTCAGCTAATCGTCGACACAGCGTGGTCTTGCCGGAGCCCGAGGGGCCGGACACGAGTAGCAAAATACCTGTTCGATTTGTTGTCATAATTTGATTTCGCGTATGGTGTTGGTTATGGATTAACTTTCTCGTGTCTTTCCCTTGAGCATGGCCTCAACGAATGAATCAATATTGCCATCCATAACAGACGATATGTTGCCTGTTTCTTCACCTGTTCGCAAGTCCTTGACCATCTGGTAGGGTTGAAAGACGTAAGATCGTATTTGGCTACCCCAACCGATTTCTCCCTTGGCCGAATATTCACGATCAGCCTCTGCCCGTTGCTTGTCCTCTTCGATTTGGTATAGTTTGGCTCGTAATAATGACCATGCATTTTCACGATTTCTCAGCTGAGATCGCTCTTGGGTTGAGCGAATCATAATCCCCGTTGGCTTGTGTTTGAGGATTACGGCAGTTTCAACCTTGTTTACATTTTGACCGCCTGCGCCGCCAGATCGTGCGGTGCTAATATCTACATCCGTGTCCGGAATTTCTATGTTGATGTCTTTAGAGATTTCGGGTGTCACGTCGATAGCTGAAAAAGAAGTATGACGTTTGCCGGCAGCATCAAAGGGCGAAATTCGAACGAGGCGATGAACACCTCGTTCATTTTTAAGATAGCCATAAGCGTAAGGCCCATCAATTTTAAGTGAAGCTGTGCGACAGCCGGCGCCATCTCCGTCTTGGTAATCTAGGTTAGTGACAGTGAAGCCCTTGTTTTCAGCCCAGCGTGTATACATGCGGAGAAGCATTTCGGCCCAGTCACAAGCCTCAGTGCCGCCTGCCCCTGCTTGTATGGTGAGGTAGGCATTTGAGACGTCAGTTGGCTTATCAAGCAGAGTAATCAGTTCAAATTTATCTAGCTCCAATACAATAGCGTTAAAGTCATCGTGAGCTTCACGGGCAAATTCTATGTCGTCTGTTTCTTTTGCTAGTTCAATCACTTCATCGAGGTTTTGGGCTCGATTTTCCAGCTCTAGAAAGGGGTTGAGCCGACCTTTTACGATGTTGGCTTCGCTGACGATGACTTGTGCTTTGTCAGCATCATCCCAGAAAGATGTGTCCGACATCCTAGTGTCATATTCACCAAGTTTATGTTTCAATTCTGGAACGTCAAAGATACCTCCTGAGTTCAGATAGCCGGCTTTTTAAAGCTCCGGTATCGAGCGCCAGGAGGTCAGCGATATTAAGTTCACTCATGCTTCGCAGATTACTAGCCCCTGAGGGGCAACATTTAAAGCCCAAATAATAAAAAGGGAGTGTTGCTGGATCAGCATTAAATTTGTTATTTTGTATGTGGTTGAATGCATGCATTATGGAGCTGCATATGGAAAAGTCAGAGGGGATTATCATACGGCTAACGAAGCTTACCGAGACGAGTTTAATAGTGCATTGGTGCACTCGTGATCACGGTTTGATTAAGACGGTTGCCAAGGGTGCTCGTAGATCTAAAGGAGCTTTTTCTGGTAAGTTGGATTTGTTTTTTGAAGCTGAATTAAATTGGGTGCGGAGTCGTAAGAGTGAGTTGCATGCTTTGACTGAGCTTGCGGTCTTGAATTACCGCGAAAATATTAGGAAGCGTTATCGAGATACGCTCGTGGCATCTTATTTTGTAGATCTACTTTCACATGTGGTGGAGCCAGATCATCCTGTGCCCGAACTTTACGATTTATTGCAAAGAGGCTTATGCTATTTGGGTGAAAAGGGTGCTGATCAAAAAGGGGTGCTACACTTTGAGCACGAGTTAGCTCGCTTGCTGGGAGTGGCTCATGAGCGCTCCAGTGCGGCGATGGCTTTGGAGCAGGCTTTTGGTAGTATACCACGGTCGAGATCTTCTTGCTTGGATGAAATTAGCCGATGAGTCTTCGAGTGATTTATGTCTGGTCATAAGGTTTCCTCTAGTGTTTACTAAACTCATTAAGATCTTACATAAAAGCGTATTGATTCAACCACAACCAAGCTAAAATCAACGTATGGAATCAGGCACAGCCAACTTACTACATATGCTACATGACCGTGTCAGGCAACTGTGCCAAGCGGGGCGGTGGGATGAAGCCAAAAATACTGCAAGCGCAGCTGTTGAAAAGGCTCGCTTGGAATATCAAGATGACGCAGCAAACATCGACGAGCTCTCATTCTCGTTGGAGGTGCAGGGCGATTTTTATCGTCAGTATGGCGTCTTGGAAGAAGCCAGAAAATCGTATTTTGAGGCATTAGGTTTACTCGACAGTGAAGATTCACAAACTGAGGCCATGGCGCGGTTGAGTGCCAGTGTAGCAGTGGTCTATGAAACCGATGGTAACACAGATGAGGCGGTAACATTCTACAAACGCAGTATAGAACTGTTTGAGCGAATGGATCCACCATCGGCAATTGATATCGCTAGTTTGTGCAACAATTTGGCATATATCTACAAAAGCTGCGGCGACTTTGATGCAGCTGAAACTTTGTATCTCAAAGCATTGCAGCTCTACAACGAGCACTTGGGCTCAGAGGATGAGGAAACTGCGGCTATTTGTAACAACATTGGTGCTCTCTACTTAGCTGCTGGCTGTTATGATCAGGCCAGAGAAATGTTTGTGATGGCCTTAGATGCACGGCAAAAAGTGTTCGGTGACAAGCACATAGAGACAGCACAAGCATTTGCTAATTTAGCGGTAGCTCTGAGTCACACTGGCGAAGAGGATTTGGCGAGGGAGAATTACCAAACTTCTCTCAAGATTTACGAGGAGGTGGTGAAGGAAGCCCCCATGGACTATGCTACTGTCTCGGCAAACTTTGCTGAATTTTTGCGCTCCAATGATGATGCTAAGGCTGCATCATCAGTTGAAAAGCGTGCGAGTAAAATGTTGAAAAAAGCCCATTAGTAGTCGCTGAAAACAGGTAGCTGCTTGCTTTAGTCTAAAATCTATCAAGCTGGCTCTGCCATTAAGGACTCAATGTCGTCAGCCTCGATTGGTATGCCGGCCATGAGGTCGAGGTTGTCATGCTCTCTGATGAGAATATTGTTTTCTAGACGAACACCTATTTTCTCATCGGGTATGTAAATGCCCGGCTCTATTGTGAGAACCATACCAGCAGCATAGAGCTCATCAGGAGGGCAGACATCATGAACATCAAGGCCCAGGTGATGGGAGGTGCTGTGCATGAAATATTTTTTTACTAATGGTTTGCTAGCATCTTGTTGCTTTGCTTCGTCTTCATCAATCAGGCCCAGTTCGATGAGTTCACTTTCAACAAAGTTGAGAGTTTGATTTTGGTATTCTTTGGGCGATATGCCTGGACGCAGGATATCGTTGCACTTCCTTAGGACCTTCAATACGGCATCGTATACAGCACGTTGTCTTGGTGTGAACTTGCCATTCACTGGTATTGTGCGGGTCATGTCGGAGTTCCAATTGGCGTATTCTGCGGCGACATCCATGAGGAGTAGCTCACCATCTTGGCACCGTTGGTTATTTTTAATGTAGTGAAGTATACAACTGTTTTTTCCGCTTGCGATGATTGGGCTGTAAGCGAATCCGGTTGATTGCTGTTTGATAAATTCGTGGATAAACTCAGCCTCGATTTCCCACTCGCCAACACCTGGCCGTATAAAACCAAGCACGCGCCTAAAACCTGCTTCGGTTATATTACAGGCCTTTTGAATCATATTGATTTCGGCTGAGTGCTTGATGATCCTGAGCTGGTGCATAAGGGGCGCCAGCCGCTCGAATTGATGATCAGGATAGTCATGCTTGCATTTCTCCAATAGTCGAACATCACGAGTTTGCACATTTGAGTTTGCCCGTGGGTGTTCATTTGCATTCAGGTAAATATGTTCAGCCTGACGAGTGAGGCGCTCTAATACTGAGTGAAACTGACAATTCCATTGAACGTTGCTGATGCCTGAGAGCTCGTTGGCTCTCTGCTTTGATAGTTTTTCACCTTCCCAAATAGCAATATGTTCACTGGTTTCTTTGATGAAAAGTATCTCTCGATCTAATTCTTCAGTTGCATCTGGAAATATCAGTAAGGTGCTCTCCTCTTGATCGATACCAGTGAGGTAATATAGGTCTGAGTTCTGCCTCCATGGCAGAGTGCCATCCGCATTGGTAGGCATTAGGTCGTTAGAGTCCAGTATTGCAAGACTGCTTTTCTTGAGCATTGGATATAATCGCGATCGATTATGAACAAAAAGTTCTGATTCGGCTGGGTCGTATCTCATGAGGTCAGGATCAGTGATGAGGGTATTTGAACGATATTGATACCTTGTCTGGTGGTGGGATTTGGCGCTGATGTGCTGTTAATCTCGCCCCCAGCCTAGTTTTTGACGTAGTGTTGAGTAGAAGTTGCGACCTTCCAGTCTCAGCAGGGGTAGTGCGTGCCCAGCCTGCTCGACCTGGATGCGATCACCCTGATTAATTGCCATTACATCACGGCCATCTATAGTCAAAAACATTGGGCATTCAGCATCCTCAGCTGGAGCGAGTTCAACGAGTGAGCTGTGGGAAACTACCAAGGATCGGTTGCTTAGCGAATGCGGACAGATTGGAGTGATAACAAAAACCTCGGCTTTGGGTGCAATCAGAGGCCCACCTGCTGAGAGTGAGTAAGCTGTCGAGCCTGTGGTCGTCGCTACAATGAGGCCATCGGCACGGTAATGGTTGAGAAGTTCGCCATCCACCCATGCATCAAGTGCGACGAGACGGCCTGTTTGGCCTCGGGCAAGCGTGACCTCATTGAGAGCGCGGAAGCTTTTCTTCTC
>CBFHKM010000006.1:2667-6931 GCA_965656385.1 Oceaniferula sp. | reverse complement strand
CGCCTGCAGCAGATGTGATTGTGGCGCGTAGTTGCATGCGCGTGATGAGTGTGTAATCTTTCTCGGCCACGGCTTTGGCGAAAATATCGAGTTCGCTATCGGTGCAGGTCGTAAGGAAGCCCAGTGTTCCAACATTAATTCCTGCTACTGGGATATCAGCTGGCCCCAGCTGATTAGCAGCGTTGAGCATGGTTCCGTCACCGCCCAGAACAGCCACTAAGTCGCACGTGGCTGCCAGTTGGCTGGCATCAATGCCTTCTGTCTCATTGATGAGCCTGGCTGTAGTGGTTTCAAGTATGGGAACTAGTTTGTGCTGCTTTAGAGAGACACAGAGGTTCTTGACGATTTGATCTACTCCTTTTTTGTTGGGGTTTGCGAGGATGCCTACTTTCACGGGCGTATGCTAGGACGTTTCTTTGCAAAGTTACAGATTAAATCTACCACATCAATTACGGAACACATGGCAGCCGATAAAAGTTAGGTAAAGGTGATAATTTGTGCTCCCAAAATATTATCGAGGTGTAAAAGCGTTCCAACCCATTAAGTCACTGGACGGCGGTGCCAGTGTGCGCTCCAAGATGAGGTAGATTTTTATGTTATTTATTGCAGCTATGGTAAGGATTAGGCCTATTGAATCGCCACACCCAGAGACGAACTACAGCAAACAGAATCTTTAGCGCGAAACTTGTTTGTTCCGAGTATATGGACAATGAGCTTACATAACTACGCCATTGACCCAGTGGGGCATAGTGTCTAGTTTCCGCGCCTCGAGAAGTCACCATATGCCATGAGCGAGGAAGCAAAAAATTACAAGGAAACCCTGAGTCTGCCTGAGACAACTTTCCCCATGCGTGGGGATTTGGTAAAAAATGAACCTAAGCGTCTTGAGCGTTGGGATAATCAAGGGCTCTACGAGAGGATACAAAAGCGTCGAAAGGATCAGGGGGCACCGCGCTTTATTCTCCATGATGGCCCGCCATTTGCAAATGGTGACGTGCACATGGGAACGGCCTTGAATAAAGTGCTTAAGGATCTCGTGTTGAAGTCTAAGACAATGGCTGGATTTGAGACACCTTATATTCCGGGCTGGGATTGCCATGGACTTCCGATTGAATTCAAGGTGATGCAAGACGCCAGAAATGAGGAGCCTGCAGAGGTACGTCGACGCTGTTCTGAATTTGCTCGTGGATTTATTGATATCCAGCGGGAGAGTTTTCGACGTCTCGGAGTGTTTGGTGATTGGGAAAACCCTTATTTAACAATCGATCCTAGCTATGAGGCCGACATCATTCGGACCTTCGGCAAGCTTGTCGAAATGGATGCTGTCTACCAGAGTCGTAAGCCTGTGCTATGGAGTTATGGTGCTGGAACTGCACTAGCAGAAGCAGAAGTTGAGTATTTAGATAAAAAGAGCATGGCGGTTTACGTTCGCTTTGTCCTCAAGGATGCGGAGGGAGATCTTGCAGGAGCATCGATGGTGATATGGACGACGACACCATGGACCCTTCCTGCCAACCTTGGCATAGCTGTTCACGATCAATTTGATTATGTTTGTGCAACGTTCGTGCATGAGGATGGACGCACCCAAAAGCTCATTGTCGCAAAGGATTTGATCGATGATTTTGCTGCTAAGACTGGATTTGTTTTGAGCGAAACACATGCTGGCTTTAAAGGAGTTGAGTTAGAGGGAATGGAGGCAAATCATCCATTTTTGCCACGAACGGCTAAAATTATCTTGGCCAATTTTGTGACGACTGAGACCGGAACCGGCGCCGTTCACATTGCCCCTGGGCACGGTGCTGACGACTACGTTGCAGGTCAGCAAAATGATCTCGGCTTATTGTCTCCAGTCGATGCAGATGGTAAATTTACCGATGAATGCGGCCTAGATGAATTGATAGGGCAGCATGTTTTTAAGACCAATAAACGTATTACCGAAATTCTTGAAGAGGCGGATGCGATGCTTGGTCGTGAGCTATACGAGCACCAATATCCACACTGTTGGCGATCGAAGACACCTATTATTTTCCGTGCTGTTGAGCAGTTTTTCATTTCTCTCAAAGACATACGAGGCAAGGCCCTCGATGAAATTGACAAGGTTGAGTGGCTTCCTAAATGGGGACGTAACCGAATCTACGGAACGGTGGAGTCAAGGCCTGACTGGTGCATTTCTCGGCAACGCACATGGGGAGTGCCGCTACCTGTATTTTTTGATAAAGATGGTGAGGCGATCATCAACAATGAACTCATCAGTAAGGTGGCGGATCTGGTGGAAAAAGAGGGAACCAATATCTGGTTTGAGCTCGACGACGCCGAGCTAGCCGCTCGCCTGGGACTTCCTGAAGGATCTACAAAATGTCGTGATACACTTGATGTTTGGATCGACTCTGGATCGAGCCATGTTGCGGTGATGGATCGACATCCAGAGCTTTCTGCACCAGCAGATCTTTATTTGGAGGCGACAGACCAGCACCGTGGTTGGTTTCAGAGTTCTCTGATGCTTAGTGTGGCAGCGCGAGGCGCAGCCCCATACAAAGCGGTGATGACTCACGGCTTTGTGGTAGACACCTCAGGCAAGAAAATTTCCAAATCAGGCAGTAAGCCAATCAATGCAAAACACTATTATGACCAGTTTGGATCCGATATTGTGCGGCTATGGGCTGCATCGGTAGACTGGCAAACGGAGGTTCCTTTCTCTGATAAGCTCTTCAAACAAGTCACTGACCCCTATCGTCGTTTGCGAAACACTCTGCGTATTTTGTTAGGTAATATCAATGGCTTTGATGCTGAGTCTCAGTCTGTTGCAAAGGGTGAAATGACCTTGCTTGATCAGTGGGTGCTAGAACGCCTCAATGGCGTGATTGCTGAATGTGGCAAAGCATATGAGGCCTATCAATTCCGCAAGGTTTTCAACGAGATTAACCAATTTTGTGCTCATGAGTTGAGTGCTCTCTATATTGATATCACTAAAGATAGAATGTATTGTGACGCGCTGAATTCGCAGCGCCGATTGGCTGCACAAACAGTGATGCACCGTGTGTTTGATGCCGTATGCCGCTTAATGGCTCCTATTCTTGCATTTACAGCGGATGAAGCCTGGGAGCATGCGGGGCACAAGGGAAGTGTGCATGAGCAGGATTTTCCGACTGTTGACCCAGATTTTGAATCTGGTGAAGCCATAGCTAAGATAGACATGCTGCTAGAATTACGTGCGATCATACAAACGGCGATTGAAAAAGAGGTGCAGGCGAAGACCTTTAATAAAAACAATGAGGCTGATGTTACGGTGACTCTTCCTGATGATCATCCATGTCGTGAGCTTTTAGCTGATCGTGACTTTGTCACTGAGTTTTTCATACTTGCTGATCTCCATCTCGAGTCAGGTGAGCAGATTGCTGCGGAAGCCAAGGCGACAGATCATAATATGTGTCCACGATGCCGTCGATATGAGCCCCTGGTTGCAGATTTATGTAGCCGCTGTAATGAGGTTGCCTAAATGATTTTGATCTCTAGGCGCAATGCTGTTTGGCTAGTGCTCCCACCGAAAGAAGCTGTAAGCAATAAGTAATGAACAAGAATCTATCTCTCGAGACACTGGTTAAGCACGTTCTTTGGATTACAGTGCCGCTCTACGTTCTGGATCAGATATCTAAATGGTGGGTGGTAATGACCTTCAAGGTGCCGTTTGTGCTCGTTGATGGAACTAAGCACTTTGTCGGTGAGGATACTCGCCCTGTTATCGAAGGTTTTTTCAATCTGGTGAGACGTCACAATCAGGGGGTAGCTTTTGGTATAGGCAATGGCACTACGTGGGCTCCTATGGTCTTTCTAGCGATACTAGTTATTGCGCTTATATTAATCTTGTTTTTTTGGAAACAGGGAGCTTTTGCAGGACCATCTCGATGGTCTGCGCCACTACTTCTAGCTGGTATCCTTGGTAATTTGACGGATCGCTTGTTTCAGGGTTTCTGGCTTGAAGCATACAAAAATGAGAGTTTTTGGGATCGTCTAGGTCAAGGTTATGTAGTGGATTTTCTGGACTTCAAACTGCCACTTTATCAAAAGATAATGCCCTCCAGTGGAGGACATTGGCCCGCTTTTAACGTAGCAGACAGCTGTATTTCTATTGCGGCAATGTTGTTGTTTTTAACCGCTATCATAGAAATTAGGGGGGAAATCAAAGAGAAAAAAGCATCCCAAAAACAGTCAGACGTCTAAATCGAAAGATCGATTCTTGATTATCTGCCGATGTTACTTAGCTTAA
>CBFHKM010000006.1:0-2569 GCA_965656385.1 Oceaniferula sp. | reverse complement strand
TTAGCACAGGTTGTGCTCAACCCGAGCTTGTTGAGTCAATGGTGACTGCAGATGATGTTGCCATACCTGAGAATCACATTTTGGATGAGGCGGAAGTTTTTGCTAAGAGCCCTCGGATATTATCTGAAATTGTTACTAGTCTATCAGCGATGAAGCAGGATCACAATTATCCGGTGTATCTGGTAATCTACCATCATGTTCTAGACTCAAGTCTTCGCGAGCGAGCTGATCAGCTTTACGAATCGTGGATTGGCGATTCAGAACGTGGTATGGTTATTGTATACCAACTCGACCCAGTAGCCTATGGTGATAATCCGGCCCTGGCCTATCACAAGGGTGATGGTTTAGAGTTCGGTATTGATGACCAATCTCATCCAATCCCTGAGAGGGACATAGCTACTATGTTGGCCAAAGTTATGCCGCAACAGAGGAGGGCTTTTGAGTCACACCCTATAATGCTCAAATCACTCGTATTAGGGCTTGAGAGTGAAATAGCAGACTATCATGATATTCCACCTGCCAGTTGGGCAAATGCTGAGGGGTTGACGATGATTGCTGTGTTTTCAGGTTTTATTATTGTGATAGCACTCATTGGTATGTTGGTCAGGCAGCTTCTAATCGCGTCGAGTCACCAATCTGATAGGAAATACTACTTTCCCGAAGTACAGGTGTCTGAGAGGCTTGGGGCACCCTATGGTGGCGGCTGGATTAGCGAGAAGAGCTTTGATCAAGTCTCTGTCCAGCATTCACACGTTTTCCCCGGTTAGGGAAAAACATCGATGCCCCGTAAACGATGGGGTATGCAAGGATACTCAAAATAACGCCAATGGTTAAAAATCCGACTACAAAATCGGCGGGGCTACCAATAACCTTGACCCCCAAAAAAGCAATTTCTGTGGTTTTGTCGAAGGGTAGCGGAATCTGAACACGCTGACGTATCCAGTATCCAAAATTGATTTGTAAGGCGATGAGGGGAGGGTGGGTAAATGGATTGGTAACCCAGCATGCAGCCATTGAAACTGGGATATTTACTCGCGCTCTCATGCTAGCGAGAGCGGCCAGCAGCATTTGAAAGGGTAAAGGAAGCATGGCGCAAAATAGACCGATGGAGAGTGCTCCTGCTACCGTATGCCTGCACGGGTGCCATAAGTCGCGTTGGAAGAGTGGCTTGGTAAGTGCCGTTAACCATGGGCGCTTGCGAATGTGAGGGTGTCTGAGATAGCGATATGCTTTCCTGACTATTCTGAGATATCTTCGCTTCACAATGAAATATATTTTTTTGGAGTAAGGCAGTAAGCCTTGACTTAACTCATGATGCTATGGTGCCGTAAATACCCTCAGCGAGGGTAGTTAAGATCGAGCTTTTATATACCAAACTATTCTGCATGAGGGTAAAAAAAACCCGCCGCTGAAATTCAGGACGGATTGATAATACGTTTGCTTTGTTCATTGTATATGAATGATCAACTCATTACCATTTTTGAGTTCTACTATGATAGTATCGTTCAAAGCCTAGGGTCGGTGGAAATTCAGACAAGCCATCATGTGGATTCATTTCGATGCGATGATCCTCTCCGCATCGCTCATAGGGTGGCTTGAAGGTTCCTTTATAGGTGGGGCAATGAAAAGTGAAGAGCTCATAAAATCCATAACCAATGCGTTTGAAGGAGCGACGAGTGCCGTCCATAAGGCCATAAGTCCAGCCGGCATTAGCTCCGTATTGTTCTGATTTGCGAACCATTTGTGCAGGTACTTCTGCAAAACCGTGAAGGATATTGCTTACCGCACGACCAAGCTTGCGAGTTGATGTGTATGTTGAACCGGGGGGAGCTTGGATGTCAGCTATCACACCTGCGCTAGTGAGGACTAAAGCCGTAAGGGCACAAATCGAACGTTTCATAATAAAATTATAATGTCTTTGTTTTTATGATCTTGCAATGGGAAAATAGTTTTTTTCTAGCCCTATGAGAGGCCGTGTATCAGTTCTCGGGTTGTTCTTTAAGACTTTTTTCTATTTTGCGGATAGCAAGCTCGGAGCGGTCAATGATCTTGTCGCTCTCATCCTTTGTAAATGGGCTTAACAGCTCGATAGCCCACTGATTATTTTGTGTGGCGAGGCCGCCAATGATGTAATTTTTCTCAGCATCACTTGTTGCCGAGGCGCTGAGTTTTGTCCAAACATCCTTTAGCTGATCTGAATCACGTTCGGGTCCACTTCGGAGAATCTGATCGATGGCCTTAAATGTATCTCTGCGCATCAATTTGTTTTTCGGTGCGTTTAGGAACTCAATTAATGCGGGTAGCTGACTGTCATCGCCAAGCTTGCCGAGTGCGGAAAGAGCGGCACTTTGATTTGCAGTATTATCTGAATTGAGTGCCTCGTTGAGTGCATCCAAGGCGACTTCCTCTCCGGTTGATCCTAATATGCGAAGCATGGCTAGCTTGTTAGTGTCATTTTTTGCAGTTTGATAGGACTGATAAAGGGTTGCTGCATGATTAGATTTCTTAGAAGACTCTACTATGATTGACTGTATAGTATCTTCTGCGGCCCTGCGAATTGACGCGGATT
>CBFHKM010000005.1:29704-44466 GCA_965656385.1 Oceaniferula sp. | reverse complement strand
ATCGACTGTAATTTTTTACCCGGAGGCTTAGCAATAATATCAATACCGCTCTCCAAGGGGTCATCCTCATCAACAAGCACTAGGTTGGCAATCGCCTTATCTCCAAAGAGCACCTTGAACATCGACTTGAAGTTCTTAGCCACCTCCGTGAAGGTAGCAGTGAATCGTTTCTTAGTCTCAACATTGATACGCTCGATGACATTGATCAGTTCGGTTTTTGAGTTCACTAGATCATCATGCTGATTGCGTAAATTAGTGTTATGCTCCTCAAGTTCATCAAATTCTTGAATCGCATCAACATTTACTGGTCCCATAGAATCGACCTTACGTTTTAGGTCTGTGACGATCTTCTCGATTAAGTCCCAGTCAGGCCCGACATCACCGGGAAGCTCCACCTCCTCAGATGCATCATCTGCTACTACTTCTGATGATACAGCATCACCAATACCCTCATTCTGAGAACGTCGTTTTTCTTGTCTATCATACTGCTTGGAACGCTCCTGCATACAACTCAACAAAGCATGTGAATCGGGGCGGAAATGCTGGAGCTCGAGCTGATGACGCTCCATCACACTTTCGTTAAGATTTTCAAGTCGTAAGCCTATTTTAGTAGCAGAAATTTCCTCTCGTCCTTTTTGCTCGGTGATCTTCGCGCACTCGTGACGCAAGTCTGCGAGTTCTTTCTCACTGATCTCAATTGCTTTGTGCAACTCACCACGACTGGATGCCTTCGAGTCGAGCTCCACCTCAAGCTCACCAGCCTCAGCTCGATTGGAAGTAATCGTTTCCTCTAAATCTGTATTTTCAGCAACAGCAGCTTGCATGCGTTCCGTGAAGCTAGAAATTTCTGCGTCACGCCTACTACTTACCTGTCTCAACTCCTCGAGACGGGCTTCCATGGGAGAGCGCTGGCGCTGTGCAGCCTCGAGAGCCTGTTTCTCAACAGCGAGGCTAGTGCGAAACTCCTGAAGTTGAGCCATCGCTTCATTTTCACGACGACTTGCTTCCTCTACTTCACCCACTACCTTGAGTTGATCCTCTTCGAGCTGTTCCTGGCGGGCGCGGGCCGCAGCCAGGTCTTGTTCGAGCTTATCACGGCCACTCACAGCACTCTGCTCACGCTCTTTGATATCATTAATCTCCCAAACTACTCCTGCAATCTTACTGTCCAGGGATTCAACTTCTCGGCTCGCCAAGGTAAATTGTCCCTGCAGTGTCGATTCTTCAACCCGGGCTTTTTGCAAGCGCTCTCGAGCAAGTTCAAGGGCCTCACGCTGCTCAGTGACTAGCTTCTCTAGTGTAGCAAGCTGCGCACGAGCCTCTTCATCAACACTCTCCAACTCGGCAACTTGCACCTCAAGATCTCGAACCTCATTCTGGCGATCAAGCACTGAGCTTTGGTCTCCTGAGCTGGCACCACCGGTAATCAAGCCCTCAGGTTTAAACACCTCACCACGCAGCGTCACCAAGGTGATATCCTTGAGTTCATTGCGCATACTCATTGCCGTAGAGAGATCACTCACGATCAAAACCTTCGACAACAAACTCTCTACAACGGCAGCCACCTTGGAGTCTGCCTTGACGCGGTCCATTGCCCAAGTCTCAGCACCGTCTGGCACCGTCATCATCTGGCCAGTGGCACTAGCGGCAACAAAGTCTTCTGGAATGATAGCGGCCTCACCGAGCTTTTTATCAGTGAGGCGGTCGATGATTGCCTGAGCATAGTTGGAATCTGTCACCAAAACAGCCTGCAGATTTGAGCCTAGTGCGGCTTCCACAGCGGAGGTGTATTCCTTTTCTACTTCTATCAAACCTGCGAGTACTCCACGAACACCATTGTTGAAAAACTCTGGCTCATCCAGCCCCTTGATCACTGATTGCGTACCCTTCTCAAGACCCTCACCACTGTCAACGAGCTGGCGTAGCACATCCATTCGAGACGAAACATTAGCAAGCTCTTTGTGACTTAGGGATGCCTTCTCACGCGCTGCATCGAGATCCCCACGTGTGTGCTGGAAAGTGCGGTCCGCAGCAGCCACATCCTCCTCAAGTGCTTCAAGCTTTGCACCGCGACTCTCCAAATCAGTGGTGATGCCGTCTAGCTCCATGACTGCCTGCTCATGCTCACCTTCGAGACGTTCATTCTCTTCGGTTAGTTTGCGAGAGCGCTCTTGGCTTGTCTCCATCTGGCTGTGGACACTTTCGATCTTAGCCTGACTGGCTGCGATCACCGACTGAGTCGTGTTTGCCTCACTGCGAAGACTACGCACCACGGTTTCCTTTTCCTCTCTCTCACTGCGCTGTCTCTTTGCTCGTGCCTCGTGATCAGCCAGCATTTCCTGCTGAGATTCAATTCTCGTCGTCAAAGCATTCAATGTCTGCTCAGCCTCCTCGAAATCCAGCAGCTGCTGGTCCAGTTTCATCTGTGCCTCAAGAATATCATCTTTGTTCTGATTAACTCGAGCTTCTAACTCAGCCTGACGCTCCTTATTGAATGCAATTCTGCTCTCAGCCGCACTGGCCGCATTTGTGTGGTGATTGAGCTGTTGCCTTACCTCAGAAAGCTCAGCCTCCAAACTCTGAGCTGCGTCACGAGCCTCTACTACTGCTTGTTCCTTTTCCGGTAGTCCGACTTCCAACTCATTCTCTCTCACCTCCAACGAGTGGATTGAGTTTTCTAGCTCACTTAGTTCAGCAGTATACTCTGTAAACTTGCGGTGGCTGAGATGAGAATCCAGTATTCTTACATCAGTTGCCAGCTCCTGGTATCGACGAGCTTTGGCGACTTGGCGTTTCAGAGAGTTCATTCTGCGCTCTTGCTCGGCAAGAACATCCGAAACGCGCAATAAGTTTGCTTCTGTGTATTCCAGCTTACGAAGCGCTTCCTTCTTTTCCTTTTTGAACTTTGTAATTCCAGCCGCCTCCTCAAACACCGTACGGCGATCTTCTGGCTTAGAACTGAGCAACATATCAATCTTACCCTGCTCCATGATTGAGTAGGATGTTCGGCCGATGCCGGTATCCATGAATAGCTCGTGAATGTCACGCAGCCTGCACAAGCTACCATTGATTCGATACTCCGACTTGCCATCACGAAAGACACGCCGTGTGACCGCCACCTCATTGTAGTCTACCTTTAGCGTCTCCTCGCAATCCGCCAAAGTCATTGTCACTTCTGCCATGCTCAGAGCCGCGCGCGCCTTACTTGTGCCACTTTTATCAGTACCGTTAAAAATCACATCAGCCATCTCACCACCACGTAAGGCCTTGGCTGAGGTCTCACCCAGCACCCAACGAATAGCATCCACCACATTTGATTTACCACACCCATTCGGACCAACAATGCCTGTGACCCCATTAGGGTGGAACTCGAATTTGGTTTTATCGGCAAAGGATTTGAAACCGTGAAGATCTAATGATTTAAGGTGCATGATGGTGACAGGTATAAACAGTGGGGGTTTTTGAGTAATGAATCAGTAAGGTGAAAGCCATACGAGCGGCTGCCAGAATGACTACCTCCGCAAGGAAACAAATATAACCCTCATCCTGACCTCTCCAAGCCAAATAGCATAAAAATAGCACATATGGTGCAATACCATGCTTTTCATACTATATATAGCGCATCGCTTATTTAGGATAGACAAACTAAATAGCGGCATTGAAGCCCTTCATTGATTCTCTAAGCGTAGCATTCGGGACTTGTTTCCCGTGCTGACAACAACTACCCAAGCTACATGCACTTGAGGCACCAATGGCTAGGCTCAGAAATTGATTACAATCAGGGACTGGAAAATCAACACCGCCTCGTCGAGGAAATTCTCAAAGGAGATCAACAAAATCATTTGCTCTCTCTCGAACACGCCCCCATCTACACTATCGGCAGAACCCGTGACACTAGCTCACTGGGAGAGAACACCGAGAACCTGCCCTATCAGGTTATCGAAACCAACCGAGGTGGCCAAGCTACCTATCACGGTCCGGGACAACTCACTGGCTATCCCGTTGTCGACCTAAGGCTACTGGGCAGAGATCTACACGCCTACATACGTGCACTTGAGGATGCCCTCATCCAAACCTGCCT
This sequence comes from Oceaniferula sp., assembly GCA_965656385.1. GTDB lineage: Bacteria > Verrucomicrobiota > Verrucomicrobiia > Verrucomicrobiales > Akkermansiaceae > Oceaniferula. The sequence continues at coordinate 40,385 of CBFHKM010000005.1, read as the reverse complement.
AGAATACAGCATAGTGGCGACACGCCGCGATGGACTCACCGGAGTCTGGGTGAAGGACAAGAAACTAGCTTCTATTGGTGTTGGTGTCAAAAAATGGATCAGCATGCACGGCTTCGCTATCAATATCACCAAAGAAAGCCTTCGAGGCTTCTCCTCCATCACCCCATGCGGGATCGACCACGTCATTATGACCTGTATCGAGAATGAGTGCTCTCAAGCCGTCAGCGTTAAAAGCTTTGCAGATGCGAGTGTAGGCCACCTAGAGAAATGCCTCGGGCAAATAGAGGCTAAATAACCAGCCAGAGAAGATAATCTCAGGCTAGTAGAGATCCCATGCTCAGCCTCTCAAAAGACCTACGTGGCCAAGCTATGCAGCCCAGCTATTACTGCTCACCGGTAGCAGAGATCGGCTCGCCACCCTCGTCTCCTTGTGAATCTGCCAGCTGCTGGGCTTTTTCCTTCTGCTTTTGAGCTTGGGTAGACTCCTTGATGATTTGTCTTTCAAGTTCTGGAGATTGATTTTTTCCCTGACTAATCGCCACTCCTAACCAGCGAAGCTCACGGCTATTGTCCAACGCTACTTTAATCAGCATTGTCAATGGCACTGCCAACAACATACCCACAGGCCCCCAAAGGAACCCCCAAAATAATACGGAAACAACCACGATCACGGCCGATAGGCCAAAACGCCTACCAAGCAACGCAGGCTCTAAAAAGTTGCCTAGAAAACCATTAATGACCAAGTAGCCAAGACCGATGACGGCGGCATGCTTGATGTCATGCGTCAGCAAAGCAAGGATAATGGGCGGTACTCCTGCAATGATCGAACCAACCGCTGGTATGTAATTGAGTGCAAATGCCACAATGCCCCAGAGAAGTGGAAAATCAACCTCAGCAGCCCAACAGAGCAAACCTGCTAAGACACCGGTAGCAATACTGATCAGCGTTTTGATCCCCAAGTATTTCTGAATGTCTCGGGTAGCGCTGAGCATACGCTGAAGATTTGGCCCCTGCGCCTCGACGATAGATACAAACCTACGACCAAACATGCGCGCCTCGCTGAGCATGAATACCAACAAAATCATAACGATGAACGAGCTCTTCAATGTCTCAAGCACACCACCTAGTAGCGAAGTGATGTTTTCTTTGAAGAAATTACCGATCTGTTCTGGAGTCAGAAATTTCTTTATCTCCTCCTGCGCACCCTCGATCTTGAGCTGCTCGAGCTGAGCACCACCGGAGAGAGCCGCCTCATAGAGCTTGCTGCCGTATTGCTCTAGGCGATCCCCCTCTGCCAGATCATTGATGAGCAAAAAACCAACCACCATCACTCCTGAGACAAAAGCAAAGACAACCAGCACAGCTATCAGCACGGAAAAGAAACGAGGCACCTTATGCTCCCTCAGCCAATTCGTAATGGGAAAACTAACCGCGGCCAGAAAGAAAGCCAAAGCAACCGGAATGAAAAAATCACGGGCGAAATACATCCCCGTTAGCACCAGCACCGCCGATGCGAGCAAGAGCATAACTTTATAGGATTCTGCAGGTTTAGGTGTCACAATAATAATTTGATAGTTAGCACGAGCTAATATGAACCCATACAAATTGGCTTGATGATTCATACTCGTGATCTTCTCATTTATCAACGCAATCATTCACATTGATGAAAATAAATATTATCAAGGCTAAACCAGTCGTCTCTCTTTGCTGCAGCGCGCTTGCCATTCGAGATGAAAACATTCAGACTAAGACCTATGAAATCGTACGACGTCCTCAAATCAGCTTTTGAAAACTCTAGCCCAAAAACTATCGCGGCCGAACTCGGCGTTTCCCTCTCACTTGTTTACAAGTGGGCGCAAGAACCAACCGATAATGGTTCAGGCAGTCGCAACCCGCTAGATCGCATCATCGAAATTTATGATCACACCCAACACGAGCCCATCATCGAGTGGCTATGTGAACAATGTGACGGCTACTACGTACAAAATCCAGAGAGCAAAAAAGACGGCGACTACGATATGCTCCCCGCAACTAACGAAATTGTCAGTCAGTTCTCTGCTATGTTGCAGCGCATCTCCCACGCAGCTCAGGATAGCTCCATCACCCCGGACGAAGCTCGCCAGATTCGTCGCAGCTGGGATAAGCTCAAAGGTTACGCTGAGGGATTTGTGCGCTGCTGTGAGCAGGGTGACTTCGAGCGCATGCACGAAGATCACAATCCTAATGAGCCGAGGAAGACTCTTTACTAGTCAACGTTCAGAGGGTAGATCGCGAACAACCATTTTATTCCCGTGACCTGTAATCAATATCGCCTCGCCCGCAATTTGCTGTTCCGTCTTGATGCGGAAACCGCCCACGACGTCTCTCTTGGTAGCCTTCGCTGGCTTGAACAACTTCGCATCCTCAGCCTAGTTACACCCAAGGCTCCAAGCAGCCAACCCGTCGAGTGTATGGGCCTCACCTTCCCAAACTGCGTTGGCCTTGCCGCCGGCCTAGATAAAGAGGGTCGCTGTATCGATGCTCTAGGCCGCTTGGGCTTTGGCCACGTTGAGATTGGCACCATTACCCCACGCCCGCAGCCAGGCAACCCACAGCCGCGTCTATTCCGGATCATCCCAGAGGAAGCCATTATTAACCGTATGGGTTTTAACAACTCGGGCATTGAGAGCGGATCAGCCAATGTCGCCGCCTCATCCACCTTCCGCAACAATGGCGGCATCGTTGGATTCAATATCGGCAAAAACAAAGTCACCCCTAACGAGCAAGCCACCGAGGACTACCTCGCCTGCCTGCGTGGCGCATGGGACGTGGCTGACTACATCACCGTCAACCTCTCCTCACCAAACACCCCGGGACTGAGAGACCTGCAAGCAGCAGATGAAACAGCAAGGCTGATCGAATCGCTCAAAAGCGAACAAGAGCTCCTCACCGCTGCCACAGGGCGCCGTGTGCCCATTGCTATCAAAGTCGCCCCCGACCTCGAGGAACAACACATCGCCGACCTCGCCAAAGTTTTCCTCGACGGTGGCCTCGACTGCCTGATCGCTACCAACACCACCATTTCCAGAACCAAAGTCGCAGGCTGTGACTTCGCCACCCAGGCCGGCGGCCTTTCCGGTGCCCCGCTCACCTCACGCTCCACCGAAGTCATCCAGGCATTTTACAGCCACCTCGGCGAGCAAGTGCCCATCATTGGCGTTGGCGGCATCATGACTGCCGAAGACGCCCAAGCCAAGCTCAAGGCCGGAGCCAAACTCGTCCAACTCTACACCGGCTTCATCTACCACGGCCCGCCATTGGTGAGGGATATTTTGCGGGCTATCAAATAGTAGGCTTAACTCACCAGATCCCCGATCGAGCCAAAGTCGGGCACAAACAGCCGCTTGTAGAGACGGTTCGCATTGCCGTCGGTCATACCAGCCAGGAAATCGCACACTAGGCGTGCTCGCTCATTGGTATCCTCGGTCGATTCAATCTCATGGGCTTCATTGTCGGGGAGTAGCTGAAAGTCCTGTCCCGATATTTCTTTACCCTCAATATATCGTGCCTTGAGCACCTCCCATAGACGTTCAAGAATATAATTACCTTTGTGCTCAAGCTGCTTCAACTCGGGAGATAGAAAGACCACCTCATAAGCGAGGCGTTTGAAAAGTGCTGATTCTTGGCAAATTGCCTCATCCACATCGACGACATAGCGGTAGCGATTGCTGGTAGCACTCATGAAGTTCACCTCCTCACGCAGGCTCGCTGCTTGGATATACTTACCAATACGTTTACCAGCGAAGGGCTCGACCCGGTTGCCCTTAATCGCCTTAATGAGATCACCCAATGGACTGCCTGCCTGAGTGGTCTCCCCCGTTTTCTCAGCCCATGCCTCGATCTTACCCACAGACAAAAACCCAGCCCTGACACTATCAGCTAAGTCGTTGAGTGAATAGGCTGTATCATCTGCCCAGTCCATGACTTGGCACTCAATCGACTTGAAGCCATCTCTAACTTTACCTGGAGTCAACTCATGAGGGAAATCCATCTCGCCCATGGCCCACGAGAGATGTCCCACCTGAGGATCATAAATAAAATGATTGTGGGGCGTTTTGTCCCCAACACATAGCTCTGACCACAGCGTTTTGTACTTCAAAATACCATCGAGAAATGCACGCGTAGGATTCATGCCTGTGTGCTTCACTGAGAAAATCCGATCAGCCAGCAAACGCAGGGTTTGAGCATTTCCCTCAAAACCGCCATAATCCCTCATTAGGTAATTTAAGCTCCGCTCCCCAGCATGGCCAAAAGGTGGATGCCCAAGGTCATGAGACAAGCACACCACCTCAACAAGCTCAGGGTCGATGTAGTAGTCAGGTCGTAGCATCTCTGAGCTGTGCTGCAACCAATGGCAGATCGACCTCCCAATCTGCGCGACTTCCAATGAGTGCGTTAGCCGCGTGCGATAAAAGTCATACTCACCACTCCAGAATACCTGCGTCTTGCTCTGCAACCTGCGAAATGCAGGTGTGTGGAGCACCCGATCACGATCTACCTGGAAAGGCGTGCGGAAATCATCCCCCCCGTTCCCCCAGTCCTCCATCCGCTCCGAATCAAATGCATTGTAAAAGGTATTCATCGTTGCGCGTATCTTCAAACTTCAAACTATATACTTCAAACCTTTTCTGCACGATCACCAACAAGCCCTTCAGAAAAGACAGCCACACCCCAGCTAGAGAAGAAGCGGACAACGGTTCCGCCTTCGGCGGAGAGGCGTGCAAGCGCTAACCAAGTGTGCTGATTTGATAAATCGTACACTTAATCCCCTGGCTCCCTTTGTCCTCCTTGCGTTCTACCTTCGTGCCAAGTGCCTGCTCAATCAAACGTGTCTCCATGACTTTGAGCCCGGGGTAATTTTTCAACACCTGCTGGAGCGGGTGGTGGTATTCTTCAATAATAAAGCCCGTCTCAGCTGAGTAATGGCAGTGACAAAAATGCCCCGACTGCATTCGAGCATCAGCAAAACGAGTTGCCTTCTCAACGAGAGACTTTCCTGGCCGCACAGCTTTCATCCACTTGTCTCTCTCCTTCTCAAAGTGATGATAAAGGAGCTTCTCTGGGGCGGTCTCCCCAAACGTAACCTTAACACCCTCGAGTAAATCCATCACAAGCTCCACACCGCCATCCGGAAACAGCTCGTCGCACTTCTTGGTAAGCTTATAGAGCTTTTGCGGCCGCCCAACCTGAACTCTAGGGACGCGCCACGCTTTGAGGTAACCCTGTTCCTCAAGGCGAACGCAGTGTTGTTTAACACCCATGTAGCTCATCTCCAGAATCTTAGCCAACTCCGGAATTGCCATTCCTCCCGAACGCTTAAGCTCTGCAATAATGGCAAGACAGCTTGGCCGAGAAATATCATGGAGTGCCTTAGAAAACATCCCAGCTATGATAACGATCATGAGAGTAAACTCCAAACTCCAAATGAGAAAATCCACAACAGAATGACTAGGGACTTTTTTTGACAAATAATATTTCCTCCTTAGAATGTTTCTCGATGTCCAATATCGACTCCACCAACTTCTCGTCTCACGCTCCCGGATTCTGGCCAGAGACCAACAACAACCAATGGCATGACTACAAGTGGCAGCTCAAAAATCGTGTCACCTCACTAAGCGCCCTGGAGAAGCACATCGAGCTGACAGAGGAGGAGAGAGCTGGGGTATTACTCTCGGGTAACAAACTTGCGATGGCGATCACGCCACACTTCTTCAACCTCATCGACAAAAATGACCCCAACTGCCCAATTCGCAGGCAAATGATACCGCGTATTGAGGAAACCCTCACAGATCCAGCCGAGATGGCCGATCCATGCGGCGAAGATAGCCACATGCCAGTTCCTGGTCTAGTACACCGCTACCCTGACCGCGTGCTATTTTTAGTAACCGATCGCTGCGCTGCCTACTGCCGCTACTGCACGAGAAGTAGAGTAGTCTCTGGAGTATCCGACCAAAAGTTAGAAACTCAGTGGGAAGCGGCCTTCGAATATCTCGAGAACAATGAGGGTATCCGTGATGTATTAATCTCTGGTGGTGACGCGCTGCTCTTCTCAGACAACAGACTCGAGCGCATTCTATCACGCCTGCACGCGATTCCTCACATTCAATTCATCCGCATCGGCACACGCATTCCCGTTTTCCTACCTCAAAGAATCACAGAGGATCTCTGCAAGATGCTCAGCAAGTATCACCCACTCTTTATTTCCATCCACGTGAATCACCCTCGCGAACTAACTTCTGAAGTTCGTGATGCACTAGGGCGTCTTGCTGACGCTGGTATCCCCATGGGTAATCAGTCCGTATTATTGCAGGGCGTTAATGATTCTGTCGAAATTCAGAAGGATCTGGTTCACAAGCTACTGATGTGCAGAGTCCGCCCCTACTATCTCTATCAGTGTGATCTTATTGAGGGCTCTGCCCACCTACGCACAAGCATCAGCAAGGGCATCAAAGTCATCGAAGGCCTGAGAGGACACACCACGGGCTATGCTATTCCTCAATATGTCATCGATGGCCCAGGCGGTGGCGGCAAAATCCCCATCAATCCAGACTATGTAATCAAAAACGATGAGCGAGGTGTGACTCTTCGCAATTACGAGGGCAAACAGTTTCATTACCCCAACCCAAGTATAAACTCCATTCCATTCCCAGCCACCGCCCCCTCACCGGACAGATAGGCTCCGCCTTGAAGGGCTGAATGAACATCAATCGTCAAAATTGAGCGTAACCTCTATCGATACCATTAAAAATCGAAGTTTTTTTCAGCGTTAGCTTGACCTTGTCACCGTATTATGGCTTTTTCCGCCCACGCCGTTTGGCAAAAAATGTGCACCCGTAGCTCAGCTGGATAGAGCGCCTGACTACGAATCAGGAGGCCAGGGGTTCGAATCCCTTCGGGTGTACCATTTTTCTAGAGATCCTGATTCAACAAAACCCGATCTTGCTGGGTCTCATTTAATCTTCTTCTTTGTTGCTAGTTGACGCCCCCCCAGGAACTTCTTTCCTGGGTTTTTTTTGCCATCCTCTCTGCCCTACTACTTTTTCTGGAGCATGCTTCTACCTGTCATCTCAGACGAAGGATCTAAGCCCATCATGTCGAGCAAGGTTGGTGCGACGTCGGCTAAGATACCATCCTTGAGATCATAGTTTGCGTGATCATCTGCGACATAAATGGCATGCACAAGGTTAGTTGTATGCGCAGTATGTGGCGACCCATCTTCGTTGATCATCTTCTCACAATTTCCGTGGTCAGCAGTGATCAAGAGCTTTCCGCCGAGACGGAGAGCCTCCTCTGAAACACGTCTGACACCGTCGTCAATGGTCTCACATGCCTTCATCGCAGCTTCAACCACTCCAGTGTGACCCACCATATCGGGATTGGCAAAGTTAAGAATACAGAGGTCATAGTTCTTTAGCTCTTCGACCACTTTATCCATTACCTCAGGAGCACTCATCTCAGGCTGAAGGTCGTAAGTAGCGACCTTGGGAGAAGGTACAATATAACGGTCCTCTCCTTCATTGGGCGTCTCCTTGCCACCATTGAAGAAATAGGTGACATGAGGATACTTTTCTGTCTCAGCAATACGCATCTGCGTTTTTCCAGCGGCCGCAACTACCTCGCCAAGCACCTGCTTGAGGTCTTCAGGCCCGTAAGCCACGGGCACCCCGTATGTCTCGTCATACTCAGTGAGCGTGACGTAGTGCACTTTGGGAGCTCCATGCGTATCAAAGCCATCGAAACTCGGATTCAGAAACGCATCAGAAATTTGTCGAGCACGGTCAGCACGGAAGTTGAACCAGATGACGACATCGCCGTCATTAATCCGCCTTTTATCGTGCTCACAGAAAGTCATCGGAAGTAGAAACTCATCGGTCTTATCCTGCTTGTATTTCTCAGCAACAGCCTCGCTGGTGAGTATATCTTTGGCTTCGCCCTTACCTTCTATAATGGCATCCCATGCTATTTGGTTACGATCCCAGCGCTTGTCTCGATCCATCGCATAATAACGCCCGATCACAGTCGCGATACGCGCACCTGATTTAGCAATGGCGTCTTCTACATACTCGAGATACTTCTCCCCTGCTGTGGGAGACGTGTCTCTGCCATCAGTGATGGCATGCACCATAATTTTCTCACAGCCATTCTCTTTTGCCATTTCACATAGCGCAATGAGATGCTCCTGGTGGCTGTGCACCCCTCCGTCCGAAACCAGTCCTATGAAGTGGAGTGTCTTACCATCAGCCGCTTTCTGCATCGCGTCCTTCAGCACTTCATTCTGCCCCATCTCAGCATCTTTGATCGACTTGTTGATACGAGTTAAATCCTGGTAGACAATCCTGCCTGCGCCCAAGTTCAAGTGCCCTACTTCAGAATTACCCATCTGACCATCAGGCAAGCCAACATCCTCTCCTGAGGCGCTGACAAAACTCTTAGGGTAGTTAGACCATAGAATTTCATGATACGGTGTATTTGCTAGAAGCACGGCATTGCCGTCTTTTTCGGCCGTTGCTTCCCCTCCGGGGTTGACCCCCCAACCGTCACGAATAATGAGCACTACAGGTTTTTTATCTGACATAGCGAATGTGTTTTAGCGCTTAGCTGATAAATTCCAATGACGAATCCTTGAAAAAACTGTCTTAAACTGACCATATTCCCTCATGTTCACCACCACACCAGATGATGTCACTACTTGGCTGCTCGTGATCATTGCTGCATACTGCATTGGTGTCTCAAAGGCAGGCTTCTCTGGTATTTCCCTAATCTCTGTCTTCATACTTGCTGATCTGCTGGGTGCCAAGGAGTCGCTCGGCTTTGCTCTACCGATGCTAATTATTGCAGATCTTATGGTTTACCCCGCCTTTCGAAAGTATTCGTCATGGAGGTCAGTCTGGCGACTAACTTGGCCGGCATTGATAGGCATGGGAATCGGTGTGTTAGTTTTAGGCAGTGTTGATAATGTTACCATGCGCAAGATTATAGGGGCGATCATATTAACCATGACTATTACTCAGCTGGCCAAGCGCATCGAACCAGAGAAGTTCTATGCCATCGCCTGCACAAAGAAGTTTGGCTTTCTATGTGGCACTGCCGGAGGAACCGCGACCGTCTTAGCCAACGCCGCAGGCCCGATCATGCAAATTTACATGATATCTCGGCGCATGGACAAAATGGAACTTATCGGCGTAGGGGCACGCTTCTTTCTTATCATCAACATACTGAAACTCCCCCTAGGTGCTGGCCTCAGCCTCATCACAGCCGAGAGCCTCGCTACTAATATCTTCTTGGCTCCAGCCATTGGCATGGGCGTATGGAGTGGTCACCGATTAATCACGGTCATTCCACAAAAAGCATTCGAGGCAACCGTGATAGGCTTTGCGGCTATAGCAGGCATACGGCTTTGCTTTTTTTAGACCTCTACTCTACTCCAGCTCTCCGCTGCGCCCTTAATGGGAAACGGGATCAAGAGACTTAAAGAAGCGCTGAAAGGCATCCGGAAAATGAATCCTCAATGCCTCAGCATAAGCCTGAGCATCCAAACAATGCACTACTTCACCTTCTGGGTCGGTAAATTTCTTTAGCACAATCTTTCTGGGGACTTCGGATTCCCAGTAACGCTCCCAGTAAAAAACTGCCTCATAACCATCTCGACGCAGCACCATTGTTTCAGGGGTCTTGCCAACATAATCTGTGGTCGAAACAGATGTCTGCAGAGCAGCGTCACTCCATAGATTTCGACCGGCCAGCTGCTGGTGAGTTTCTGCAGGCATCCCCAATGCGTGCATTAAAGTTGGCATGACATCAATGTGATTCACATCCTTGCAAATTTGCCCACGCCCCATGGCGGCAGGCCACTTAATAAGGATAGGCACAGCAACTTGCTCTGCCCTCAATGATGAGCAGTGAAACCAGCTCCCCTGCTCCTGAAATTCCTCACCATGGTCACCTGTAATGATGATAATACTATCGTCATACCGACCTTGCGCTTTTAGAAACTTACAAAATTGTTCCAGCTGCAAATCTACCCACGCCACTGAGTTCCAGTAGCGGTTTACCACACGCTGCACTTCCTCCTTCGTTGGATTGAGGGGGAACTGAGCATCTGGATCATAATTCTTGAACGGCGGATCAAACTCCTCATGCCAATAATAATTGTAATGCGGCGAGTCCAATGCCGTTATGTAAAAACCACCATTAGCCCTTGCGACGACCGCCTGCACCAATCGATTCATGACGACTTCTTCTCGGTCAGCTATTTCAAGTTTTGCCAAATCATTGCCCTCAGCCGCTTGCTCGAGAACATGGAGAAGATTATTTCCATGACCAAAATTAGAAAAACCGAAATCTTTGTAACTAAGATCACAAACAGCACGAGCCTCAATCTGATAACCTGCTTTTTTCAAATACTGCAGCGATAAAGATCCATGAAACTCCTCTCTATTAGGTATTTCCTCGAGAGCATCTCGCCAGAAAATAGGCACCCGACTATGAAAAAAACTAAACCAAGATAAGTGAGTAGCATTTGAAGCAGCCCAAGTCCCCTTAAACTCTTGGCACTCAAGATCGCGAAACCGCGTCATGAACGGAGCTATATTAGGATCAATAGCATCACTACGAACACTCTCTAGCATGAATATAAAAACAT
>CBFHKM010000005.1:11454-29605 GCA_965656385.1 Oceaniferula sp. | reverse complement strand
TTGGTTTATTAGCTAGCTCAGGAACCTCAAGATCCGCAGGCACTTGCCCATCATAAAAAACAACATCAAAGCTACCTAAACCTTGGGGTGGCATAAACATGCCAATATGCAGATTGAAATTGTTCTGCACGTCTTGCCTTACTGTGACTTTTTTCCATGTTGCACCTATGCCTTGCTCAGCCAAAACACCCACCCAACTCAAGACTACAAGCACGACAAAAAAGCCAAGAGACAAGCGTGTCTTGCACCTATGGGATATCCAATGACAGCCTGCAGAAACGAGGATGGCAAATAATACGACCGCCGCTGCAATGAACCAAGCACCCACTGGCGCAACATCTAGGCCACTGGTCTGCAACTCCACCGCAAGATCCAATTTACCTGTAGCCGTCAAAGCGTTAGCCACATCAAGCAATGTCCGATTCCACATAACTCCCAGCAACTGATCAATAATCACCAAAAGAGGAATCAAAGCCACAATCAGCCAAGGTGTCCAATTTAGATACTTCGGAGCCGATCGCATTGAAAGCTCAACCAATAAGCAGGTTGCCGAGACTAAGAAGACGTGCGTCAGAAATCGGCCGATAAAAACGCTCAACTTCTCAGCTAAGCTGGCATCCATAGCGAGGATCAATGGTGTATTGTTAATTACCAAGCATGCTAGGAGAGCAAAAAAGAAAATTATGTTCACATGATTTTTTTTATCTAGCCACAACAAAAAATCATTCCATCCCAACCAGTCGCCAGACCTAACCCTACGCTTTTTGAATACGATGGTGATACTTACCATCAATAAAGTCATTAGCAGATATGGAAACAAGCCATCGAGCGCATTAGTATTTAAACCCCACAAGCCCAGGCCAAACAACAGCCCTACAGAAACTGACATCACTTCGTCGCGATTACCAGAGAGCCACTTACCAAGACGCCACCATGAACCACCTATCATTCCCCCCGCTGCCATCAGAGCAACAGCAGTGATCAAATTATAGGCTAAATTACCTGCCCCACGACGCATAGGGATTTCGGTGAACAACCACGGCTCTCCGTTCACAAAGGGCACCAGCAAGCACATCATTCCAGCCACCCAAGCCACTAGGTGCTGCCAATGAAAGAAATCGCTATTTTGCTCACGCCCTAGTTGCATGTTGTGACCCCTTAACAAGCCCAACCATCATTAGCAAGTACGGGTTCTGCGCTTGAACCAAGGCCTATTTCATCTGTTGTGATTTTCACTCCATTCAAATAGAAAAGAAATATCTCACTACTGAGATAACCATAGATACGAACTTGGAGCCAAAAATTCGCACTAGGAGCTTCATTTTCATCATAAATCTGCGAAAAACAGTTGCAATCGCAGAGTCTATGGGATAGTTCTCCCGCCCGCTCATGACTAACCACCATCAGTCAGAGCTTATTTCAACAATTTCCCATCCCGAGGTCACCATGAACATTATCGACAAAATCGAAAACGAGCAGCTCAAAGACGTCGCAGACTTTAACGTCGGAGACAGCCTGAAAGTCCACACACGTGTGGTTGAAGGCGGCAAAGAAAGAATCCAGCTCTTTGCAGGTCTTTGCATTGGCAAAAAAGGAAGCGGTCTCAATACTTCCTATACTGTTCGCAAAATTTCATCCGGTGAGGGTGTTGAGCGTGTATTTCCTTTGCACACCCCGCGTGTTGCCAAAATCGAGGTCACTCGTCGCGGTAAAGTTCGTCGCGCCAAACTCAACTATCTTCGCGATCGTGTCGGCAAGCGTGCTCTCTATGTGAAGCCCGCAGATGGATCAGAGAGCGAGTAAGTTCATAAGGAACATTCTCAAACAACTTTTTTCAAAAAGCCGCCTTCACGGGTGGCTTTTTTTGTGCCACATATTTAGGCGTTTGAATCGTCATGCAATAGAAAATTAAGATCTCCAATCGCTCATGCGCACCACCACCCCAATTGTTATCACTCTGTCCATATCTATTGGATTAGCAGTGTGGTTTGTCACGACTCGCGACATGGATTTCACGCAAGAGCCGACACCTGAGGAATACGTTCAGATCTCCGAACAGTGGGCACAAAACAAGCCGCGTATACGTCCGATCAATTCATCACAAAACCAACGCACTGATTCAAAGGCTAAAAACACGAGCCTATTGGTCACAGCTCATCTCAAAAAAAATAAAGATCAGTATCCCCCCATCGATCTTGAACGCGAGCCTAGCCTCTCCGAATACGGAATTTTACAAGATAAGGGCCCAGTTTACATGAGCCGATTTGCCGCATACCTTGAATCACTCGGCCACAAAAAACATGCACTGCTAGCCTGGGAACGAGTTATAGATACTACCATACCGGATGATGAACAACGCGAACGTGCTCTCATTTCAATTCAACGCCTCAAATCAACCCTTCCTCCATGGAGTTCAAAGCCCAATGGTAATATACCGTTGACCCTTCACGTCGGAGCCAGCATTGACAATCCTGTAATACTCGAAAAAGCCTTAGCAGCAACTGCAGCGATTGTCATCAAAGCATCAGGCGGCCTCATTCATGCTGACACCAAAATCTCACTGGGAAAGAAACCCAGCAACCAGCGCCTGTCACTACCGATGGCATTGTGGCTATCTAGACCAGCCGCATCGATCGAAGGAGAACTAGCAGAGACAGTCCCGACTTCTTTCGTAGCCAACTCTGAAGATAAAGCCGCCCTCATCCAAAAGCTACAGGCAGCTATTTACCAAGTAGTGCGTATGAACCTCGCCAAAAAGACTGGGTTTACCGAACTGCCTGAGCTCCCCACTGATTCAGTCCCAAAAAGCCTGCTCCAGACTCACATCACACGTCTGATGTGGCGCGAATTTGCCAACGGAATGTCAGAGTGAAGTCTCAATTCAGAGACTCTACATGCTGTAGGACTCTTCGACCCGTTTTGCTACATCACGATAACCGTAATCCACTTCATAGATTTGTTTGAAACTGGCTAGAGCGGCTGCCTTGTCATCCATGTCAAGATGCACCAAGCCTTTCTCATAGAGAACCTCTTTTTTAGTGCCATCCATACCGTGCAGATCTTCCAGAGCGTCTGAAAGCTGTTTGATCGAGAGGTCATGCATTCCCTTAGCACGAAATGTCTTTCCGAGAAGGAGCAATACACGGGTTCTTATGTGTGGGTTTCGCGTAGCCTGTTGTAGATGAGGGATTGCATCACTGTAGTTACCGGCATTGTATAGTGCTAAGCCAAGCTCATACCTAAGTTGTGGATCAGTAGGGTTCCTCTCGACACTCATTCTGGCCTCAGTGACCTGCTCTGAAGTTCGGCTCTGAAGCATGGCATCATACTTTGCACGAAGCTCCTCATCTCCTGGACTCTCCTCTGAAGCCCGTTTGAGCTCAGCAAGCTCTACTTCAGCTGCCTTGGACTTCATGAAGTTTGCCTTGTTCTGAAGAGCTACATCCATATTGCTCAACTCAAAAGCACGAGCATAGTAGGCATAGGAACTTGGCCAGTCCTCGAGCTGTTCATAGAGGTTTGCTATTTCCTTAGTGAGCATGAGATTGTTTTCGTCAGCAGCATACTTCTCGGCAAGGAGTCTCAACCGCTCTTGAATTTGATCACCTGTCATGGCGGCCCGGTTAGAGGCTTCGAGCTGCGCCGCCTCTTCGCTATTCTTCATTACATCACGAAATCCTTTAGCATCCTCCCAATTTTGCTTCTTCATTGAAGCCCGCGCGATTGCATCTTTGGCTCCCTTGACCGCATCGGTGTCTGTCGTATCACGTTTGACAATATCACTGTAGACATCAGCAGCTTTATCTGGGAAATCACGCGCCAAGTAATGCTCAGCCAGCTTGTGCAACAACATAGTATTTGCTGAAGCATTATTTCGGACATTCTCAAGAGCGTATGCGGCCGTGTTGAGCATATTAAGTCGCATGGCACAATCGTAGAGCACATCATTGGCTGCATCATCGTACGGATCTTTAGCCAATTCCTTCTCAACCGCCATCATCCCTGCGACCGGATCTTTTTTACCCAACGAGGACACTTTCATGATGGTCAATCCTCCCCCACCAAAAAAACTCTTTTTAACTTTTTTTCCACCATTAGCAGCAATCGCACAACTTCTTGCGAGCTTACGCGCATCAATAAATCCTGGATACTGCTCAAGGACAGCGTGACACAATTTGATGGCATAAGCATGATGTCCCATCTCCAGAGCACTCTGAGCTTTCAACCAGAGAGTTCTTGAATCCGGCGCCAAATTTGCCTCTTCAATTTCAACAACTTCGATAAAATCTGACTTGCCTGCCTCGAGAGAGTTATTCTTTGACTTATCTTTGCTCTTTTTCATATCAGCTCGTAAATTAATCAGCTCAAGTTATCCAAAAATTACCGATATATTACTCCCAATAAGTTGACGCATTATAATTGAATAGCAAGCAATTGCGCTATTTTTTCATACTGAAATACTTACAGAATAACCTCTTGATCTCAATATTGCGCGAAAACCATACCATAACTTCCGACCATCTTAAAGGCGATCACTATGAGCACTCTCCCATATCGACACACTCTCTTACAATACCTCTGTGCAGGCAGAAATCACCACGTAGAGACTTCCCATTCTTCAGTCAACTCAGTTGGTATCGCCTCAAGAAAACGCGATGGTTTCGTCATGTATTCTCCTGTGTAACTCTTGGGGTTCGTCATAGGATATGTGAGGTATAGCTGATCCTTGGCACGTGTCACAGCAACATAAAACAAGCGCCTTTCCTCTTCAAACATGTCGTTATCACCCGAATCCAAAACTCTGCTATTGGGGAACATACCATCGGCCAACCAAACGACAAAAACAACTTTCCATTCAAGGCCTTTTGCCTGGTGAATTGATGAGAGCATGACGCTCTCGCTATCGTCCTGTTGCTTATCGTCCTGAGCAGGGTCACCATCAACTGATGACATCAAAGAGAGCTGCGCCAAAAATTCGAGAATATCTTCGTAATTCTCACCATATTGCATGAGCTGTTCGATATCTTGTTTGCGATGCTCATAATTCTCAAAAGTGACCCGCATGTAGTCCTCATATACACCTTCGAGAATACTAAAAATCATATTGGAGGGGCGTTCAAATTTACCCTCAGGAGCAAGCTCATCAAGTGTGTGGCATAGCTGCTCCCATGAATCCTTGGCCTTTGCAGGCACACGAAAGCTTAACAGCGTGTTGGAGAATGACTCTGGCACCTCAACACTCCGCCCCGCTGCTGAATGCAGCCAAGCCTGCCACAAGTTATCCGCCGTTTTGGCACCTATACCCGGCAGCAGAAGCGCCATTCGCTTGAAGCTGACCTCATCACGACCATTAACAACAAATCGAATCATCGCCGAAATGTCTTTAACATGAGCTTGCTCAAAAAATCTTAATCCACTGGTAATTTGAAAAGGTAGATCACGCCTAGTCAGCTCCATTTGGATCTCCATGCTGTGATAGTGTGCCCGATACAGAACAGCAATCTCTTTTGCTTTCACGCCTTCACCGATGAGCTCATCAATGCGCTCAGCAAGAAATTCGGCTTGAATTGAGGGGTCATCCAACGCCACCAAAGCTGGGGTCATCGCACCGCCCTCCCTTGCTGGCCTTAGCTCTTTATCATATTGAGTTCTATTGGGCCTAATGGCCGCATTAGATAACTCAAGCACCTCTGGCACAGATCTGTAATTGGTCTCTATTTTAAATACTTCTGCATCAGCATACTTGTCTTGAAAGCTAAGTATATTATCTACGTCTGCGCCACGCCACGAATAAATGGATTGAGCATCATCACCTACAACCATGAGGTATTGATTCTCGCCCACCAACAAATCAATTAAATCGCACTGAACTTTGTTCGTATCTTGGTATTCGTCGACGAGGACATGGCGAAACTTTCGTTGGTATAGCTTCCTCAAGCCATCATGCTCCTTGAGCAATTCAAGAGTCAAAATCAGAAGATCATCGAAGTCCATAGAGTTGGTCTCCTTTTTTTTCTTTCGATAAGCTTTACTTACCTTTTTGATCTCATCAAGCCACTCTTCTAGATGGGGATAGCGATATTCCAAAATATCATCAATTGATTCATACGTATTCTCCGATAGGCTAAAAATAGATGCTAGCAGATCAGCCTTAGGAAAGCGCCGCCCGCCAGTATTTACGTTGAGCGCCTTCACCACCTCTGACAACAATGACTTCTGGTCATCACGATCAAGGATAGAAAACGAGCGCGTGAAGCCTAGATCATCTGCGTGCTTACGTAAAATACGATTGCCAATAGAGTGGAAAGTGCCACTCCAGAGCCCTGCAACATCTTTGGGAACAAGCTGCTCAACTCGTTCTAGCATTTCACGCGCAGCCTTGTTGGTGAAAGTCAGTAAAAGAATATTTCCAGCATCCACACCCTTATCCAATAGATAAGCTACACGATGCGTGAGCGTTCTTGTCTTGCCCGACCCTGCACCTGCAATAACTAGCGCAGGTCCCGGCTTTGAACTCACCGCTGCGTATTGTTGATTATTGAGCTCAGCAGCATAATCAATGCCCGAGTTCCCTGACTGAGAACCCTGCTTCGCTGGTAATTGATACTCTCTCGCCATTGGTGGGTAACTTAACAGCCCACGGGCGAATGAGAAGTGACAATGTCACTCACTGAAGATAATCTACGCTGCAATTTCGTAATGCTCAGCAATATCGCGTAAAATACGGTCACGACGATCTCGAGCGCTCTCAAGATCTCGAGTTTTGAGCGAAAAACGAAGTCGCTCAGAAGTTGCATCATTTTTGTGAACAGTGAGATGACACCACCACACCCCACGGTTGTTCCATAAGTGGTGATTTGGGTTTTCTTCGTTTACGCGTAGTGCTAATCGAGTTTTGGATTTGGCCATGGCTTGCGGTCCTTTGTGCTGTTTATTTTCTTGTTTATTAATGAAACAATAACTGGTTATGACAAAAAATCATAAAAACGAATACAGTTGAGTTTCCTGTAAACCCTATAATTTGTGCGTGCAACTCTTTTTTACCATCAAACACCCAAATTAAATCAATTCAGTTAAGACGGATCGTAGCAGGCACACACCCTACTTGTGCAGCAAAATTCATACCAATTAAGGAGAATCCAGCAAAAATTTACAATGCTCTCAGAGCCTCGCTTACTCTATTGGTGATATCACTTGCGTCTTCGCAACCAACCGAAATACGTATCAAATGACGGTCTAAACCGCAGCCCTCTGCCCACTCGAGCTCATCATAATGGGCCAGAAGAGTGTATGGACACGCCAAGCTAAAATCAGTCCCTAAGCTCGGTCCCTTACTGATTTTGAGCAGATCGTAGAATTTGGCTGTTTTTTTTCTATTCTTCAACACGAACGAAACAAGGCCTCCGTAGCCTCCGCCCTCTCTTCTGATTGCATCATAGAGCTTTGGCGTGGTGAATTTTGGATACCACACATCAGCCACAGAAGAATGCGACAATAGTAAATTTGCTAATTTTTCTCCGCCCTCATTCGACTTAATCATTCTGTCCGCAAATCCAGTCATATTGCGTGCAAGCACACGAGCGTCTGAATCATAAAGACGAGACCCTCCCGCACAATCTTCAGCCATGAACTGCTTTAATTCGTTATATATCGGGGAACCAGGAACTAATGTTACTTGCCCAGCCATCACATCACCACGACCCGATATCCATTTTGTTAAGCTACTGGTTACAATGTCTGCATAGCGATCTACTTTGATGTTTGCTACAGAACAGGTGGTATCGTCCACCACCAATGGAACCCCACCCTCGCGACAAACTTTCGAGACCGCCGCAAGGTGCACCGTTCTCAGCAAGGGGTTGCTGGGAGCCTCGCAAAATACGGCAGAGAATTCACCATTGGCAATGCGCCTCAGAGCCTCATCGAGAGACTCACCAATTGCCTCATTGAGAAAGACAACCCCATTGCCAAAGTGATTTTGCACCCGCATCGCGTCTACATAGGGAAACTCAAGCTGCAGCGTTTTCCTCCCCGGGAATAGGTGGTTGAGCGCACGGTGGACCGCAAACATACCAGACATTCCATTTTCATACAAATAAACATCATCAGCGTTGTATCCGCCCAGTTCGGCTAGTCGTTTTCGCAATCTATCGGTTCGGAATTCACTATTCGCCCCGCCTTGTAGAATGTGCTCAGCCTGTCTACTGCTGACAATTTCTCCAGTGTAGCGCCAATACTCCATGGCCACGGGTAAATCATCCTCACTGATAATGAGCGCCTGCAAACCTTCATAGCTTGCAATCCGCGAAGCCGAGCCGCTTCGCTTTTCGACAAATCGCTGAGCCCTTTGAGCTATATCCCTGTTGGGAAAAACAACCACTTTCATACCATTGTCTGCGAGCCCCTTTTCGGCTTCAGCAAACAATCTTGCTGTCGCTGGATGCAGCAAAAAACGGGGGTATCCCGCACGCAGTTTGCGTATGACCTTATCTCTCTTTTCTTCGTAGCCGAGGACAGAATCCCAAGTAGGCAGGCACACTGAACAGCCATGCCTCGTCTTAGGTAGTGGTATCCCTGTATCAGTTTCCGTCCAAGCCGGATGTGTCTGCAAATCTCTCAAAGTCTGGGCTGGGGAATAATCCAGACACCACATAATGCAAGCTCATAACCAATACTATGGGTGATCTTGTGCCTAAATGAAAAGAATTCCCAAGATTTTCAGTTGGCACCTTCCACTCAGGTCTCTCGACAAATAGGAGAAATCACAAGCTATGCAGGAACATACTTAGAAAAAAAGCACTTCAGTTGTCGCTATTTAAATAGTTGAGCAAGATTAATTTCAGCTGGAAATAGCAACTCCGACATGACAGGTTAATTAACGAACATTAGAACCGTCATTTGTGCCTTGTTCTCACGACACCAAACTAGCATTGCAGCATCGCACTCAAACTAAAAATCTCTGAGCAAACTTCACCTGCCTATGCCGGCAAAACCACAGTCAACCACACGCCAAACCCATGTAGCACCCATCCCTGATGGGCTCCAACTACAATTACAGGCGTTTCGCCGCAACTTGTGGAAAATCAAGATCACTGAAGCCCTCTTGGCTGGATGCTTGGGCTTAATAGCATCTTTTCTCATGGTGTTTTTGCTAGATCGTTTTTTTGAAACCCCAGCATCACTGCGGCTCAGCATACTAATTATTGGAACATCTCTTCTCAGCGTTTTTGCACCTTACTGGATACATCGATGGGTTTACCGACACCGCCGTGAGCATCAGCTCGCACGTCTCATATCAATACGCTTTCCGAAACTCGGAGATCGGCTACTCGGCGCCGTTGAGCTTCAAGATCAAAAAGAGAATACAGAAAACTTATCTCCCCAATTACGTGCAGCAGCCATGAGAGACGTTGCGGAAGAAGCCTCAAAACTTGACCTCGTCACAGCTCTCCCCCATTCCTCGCAACGTAAGTGGTTACTGGCCGTAGTGATACTCTCAAGTATTACCGCTGTTCTTTCAATATGTTCTCCAGACGCCAGCATCAACTCATTCAAAAGATGGATCATTCCATATGCCAGCACAGAGAGATTCACGTTCACTCGTCTTGATCTGTCCGCCATCGGCACTCCAGAACGTATTCCATATGGCGAAGCTTTCTCACTGACAATACCATTGGCAAACGACACGGACTACAAACCCACGGAAGCACGCGCCCGTTATGGTGATGGCGATTGGGTTCAAGCGGCGCGCGTTAAAGATGCTTACACCTTTCAATTTCCGGGACAGCGAGCCATAGACACCGTTATTGTCGAAGCTCATGACGCCCGCCATGAGCTGGCATTTGAGCCTGTCATGCGACCAGAGACAGCAAGCATAGAAGCCAAGGTGAAATTACCCGAATACCTCCAACGCAGCGAAGATGCCTCAGATCTTCGCTCAGGCTATATTAGCCTCTTGGAGGGAAGCTCTATGACCATAGAGACAACCACAACCAGAAAAATTCTATCAGCAAACGCTGACTTAGTCCTTCTTCCACAGCAGGAGCCAGCCACTCCACCTACCAAGGATTCGACGGTTAATGAAACAACGAAGCAAACAATCAACAAAACCGTCAAGCTTGAGATCGACGGCAAGACACTCACGAGTGAGCCCATTACCGTGGCTAAGCAGGCGATGATACTCACTGTAGGCTGGCGTGACATATACAAACTCAGCGCCACCACCCCACTCCAAATCCGCATCGAACCAGCCCAAGACCAGACACCGTCAAGCTACCTGCACGACATAGAAAGACAGCATATCATGCTTGAGGAGGAGACCATCGAATTTAAAATTATCGCAGAAGATGATTTTGGACTCAAAGCATGTGGTATCTCCTGGGAAGGATCTTTTAGCAAACCAACCCCAGGTAATCCAGCTAGTGGTGAACTCACAGTAACAGCCGGCAACCCCACAAAAACAAATATTACCAATCCATTTTCGTTTTCTCCAGCTAACCTCTCAATCAAACCTCAGAAAATTTCTCTGCGCTCGTGGAGCGAAGATTACAAGCCTGGTCGTGGACGCGTATATTCGGAACCCACGACACTTTATATACTCAGTCGAATAGAGCACGCCCAAGTGCTAAAAAACAAATTCGATAATGCTATCGGGCAACTTGAAGAAATCGCGCGGCAAGAACAAAATCTCAACGACGAAAACTTGCGAACTGAGCGTAATATGGGCAACGACTTGCAGAGCGAATCAGCAAGAAAAAAGCTCGAGCAGCAGCAGGACAGCGAAGCCAACAATCAAGAACGCATGGAGGAACTCAGCAAACGCGTCGAAGAAATCTTCAAAGACGCAGTCAGAAATGGTGAAGTAGAAAAAGAATCTCTCAAAAAAAT
Source organism: Oceaniferula sp. (assembly GCA_965656385.1). Taxonomy (GTDB): domain Bacteria; phylum Verrucomicrobiota; class Verrucomicrobiia; order Verrucomicrobiales; family Akkermansiaceae; genus Oceaniferula. The sequence goes on along the minus strand of CBFHKM010000005.1, from coordinate 18,718 downwards.
GTCTGAAGCACTACAGAGTATGAAGGAGCTATCTCAACAAGACTTACCACAAGTTGAGAACAAGTTAGAAAATGCACAAGACAGACGCAATACCAACAACAAATCTAAAAAGGATCTGAACGAGGCCATTGCACTACAAAACGAGGCAATCAAGAAGATGCAAAAAGCCCTCGAAGATGCCAAAGAAGCTAATAAAATGTTCGAGGCTGGCACCTTTGTAAACAGGCTAAAAAAAGCAGCTCGCACCCAAGATGGCATTGCCAACAATATTATCAGCATCATAGACGCCATTGTGGGCAACTTCTCCAATGAACTTGACCCTGTCGAACAAAGAGCATTGAGCAAATCGTATAACCAGCAGCGTGAAAATGCAGTCGATATTCATTGGATACAAGAAGATCTGCTTAACTATTATTCCAGAACACAAAAACCCAAACACAAGAAACTCCATGACACTATTCGTGAATCAATGGTCGATACTGAGCTCAACATGCTTGCCCAACGCATCACAGCAAATCTATCTTATTCTTCGATTAACCAATCCAAGTTTTGGGCACAAGAGATGAGAAAATGGATCAAGCAGCTTGAAGGAGATAAAAACAACAGCGGCGGCAGCGCAGGCAATGGTGGCGGCGGATCTCAAGAGGAACAAGATTTTGAATTTATGCTCAAGGTCATGCGTATGATTCAACAAGAACAGAACATACGTGGCCGCACTCGCGCCCTTGAAGATCTGCGACGGTCCCTACAAAACGACACCCAAAAAACTCAGCCATGAAAACTATAACTAACACCATTCTTTACATAGCAGTCACGGGCATCACCTGCTTTGCAGCTGACCAAAACACAGCCGAAAAGATCAAACAACATGGTGATAAGTCTCAATTATTATCCCTTGAACAAGACGAGCTCTCTGCGGATGTCCAAGACCTCATCGACGAGCAAACCGATCCAGAAGTCATCAAAATGCTGAGAGAAATCGAGCTTATCATGGCGGATGCCACCGACCTCCTTGATCAAAAAAACACGGGCGGTGCTACAATCGCTACCGAAACTGAGGTGATTGAGAAAATTTTTGAAACTGCCAAGAAAAAGCAAGAGAATCAAAAAAAAGAGGGCGGATGACAAAACAGCCAAAAAAGCATGGGTTCCATGCTAGATATGCTCAAAAACATGATGGATGGCGGCAAAGATGTCGGCGACGGGCAACAACAAGGGCTGCAAAATGGTAAACAGCCAGGCGAAGAAGGCCAACAACCAGGCCAAAGCGGCAAAAGCAGCTCGCAAAAAAACGACAAAGGCGACCCCGACAACACCGCAGAAACCTCTGAGCGCAGAGTTCCCAGGAATTCAGGCTCAGCCGGAAGCTCTCTCCCTAGAGAGTTTCAGCGAGCGATGGACGCCTACAACCGCGGCGCCATCAAAAAAACAACGCAACCTACTCCTTCAAATCAAAAAAAATAGCTGGGGTATGTGGCTTACACAAAATGACGACACATTGCATGCCACCTCTCTCCTGTTTCACAAAGGATGACAAATAGACCAAAACCACAACCGCTCTGTTGGGTCAGCTTGATGACTTTTGCGATCGTGTTTACCCAATTATCTCCGATTGTCAAAGGCCAGGGATTATTGAGAGAGACCAACGACTCAGTGCCTGCTGAGGTAGATAACATTTACCAACGTGGCTTAAGCTACCTGGCTAAAACACAATCCCAAGACGGCACCTGGTCATCGGATACAGGAGCTGCCACAGGTGCTCGTCCGGGAGCTGTCGCATTCTGCGTTCTCGCATTTTTAGCCCATGGTGATGATCCAAACCACGGGCCATATGCGGACAACATTCAAAAATCACTTAATTACCTCATCGCAAAAAGCCAAGAGCGACCTGATGGTTACATAACACCACAGATGTATGATCATGGCTTTGCCACTCTGGCACTAGCCGAATGTTATGGCATGGTAGATGATGAACGTATTGCACCAACTCTTAACAAATGTGTCGCACTCATACTCAAGGCTCAAAAAAATAATCCGCGCAATGGCTGGCGCTACAACCCAGAAGCTAAAGACGCGGACAGCACCGTTTCTGGGTGCCAATTGGTTGCACTCTTAGCTGCGCGCAATGCAGGCATCCCAGTTCCAGATGAGGCCATCGATAAAGGGCTAGGTTACATGAAAACTTGTCGTGGCTCCGCTGGTGCTTATGGATATACATCCAAAGGACATAATCGTGTCACACTCACAGCAATAGGGTCACTGTGCTATTCATTGGCTAAGAGAAAAGACGAAGCAGGTTTTGCGAACTCAACCGAGCACCTCATTAACAACATCAAAAGCCAAGGAGATCGATGGCCGTTTTATTACCGCTACTACATGGCACAAGCCCTCTTCCAAGCTGATAGTGCTGCATGGGAGAAGTGGAACAAAGACAATACACGCCTTCTCTCAAGCATTCAATTACCTGACGGATCATTTGCAGGAAATTATGGTAACGCATACAGCACAGCTGCTGCCTGTCTCTCTCTGGCCCTAAATTACCGTTTTCTTCCCATTTACGAAAAATAAAACCATCTCTCACGTTCCCTTGTAATCTTTCAGTATGAAAACCTTCAAAAAAATAATATCAGCAAGCCAATTGCTTGTGACTGTCTTATTGATCGGTTCTGCCTTGGGAGACACGCTGGAAACCCACAATGGCAACATTATCACCGGACAGATTCAATCCTTTGACCAAGATATAATCACTATCCAATCACCATTGTCGGAACAACTAATCTCACTCAAAGCATCTTCCCTGAAAAATCTCGTCACCACGCTCCCGAACACCCCCTCCCCCTATCACTCTGAAATTTTAACACTCAGCACTGGTGACCAGTTGGCTTGCAAAATTCTTTCGTCAGACACAAACAACATCAATATCACAACTTGGTACGCTGGCGACATTACCATAGCTAGACCCAATGTAGCTTCAATGCGCTTTGGTATTAGTGCCGAAAATATAATTTTCACAGGTAATGAGCCACCTGAAAAATGGACTCACATGAGCGGCCAATGGACGATGACCGATCGCAATCACTACCGAGGTACTGGTCACCTTGCTCAGTCCATCTCACTTCCAGAGAAGGCACGCTTTCAATACGATCTTCATTGGCAGGATTCACCTAACTTTGCTTTTCGATTTTTTGCTGAAACCGACTCCGCAAACAGCAAACAAAACACCTATGAGCTCATCTACAACTCCGAGGGCATGGAGATCAGGCGTCACATTAACGATAAAGATGGCCCCTCTCGCATCGCTAGCTTAAACGCCCCACAAATCATATCGATTTTGAAAAAGAAAAAAACGCTCAATATCGATCTTCGAATCGATAAAAATGAGGGGCTTATCTCACTATACCTTGACTCTAACTTCATGGGCACATGGCACGATCCACTTGGCTACGCGAAAGGTGATTATGTAATATTCAACAACCGCAACCAACAAGCAGAGAATTGCACGATCGGAAATATAGTCGTCAGATCGTTCAGCGGCGACGTCACACCAAGGTTTTTTGATGCAGATGCTAAGAGTTCTGAAGCTGACACTCTTACAGACAATGAGGGCGAATGCATACCAGGCGAATTCATAAGTATTGAAATCAACGATGACGGCCAGCGAGTTATTGTGATGAAAAGGTCTGGATCAGAAAAAGCCGACCGCATCCCTGAGCACAGAATAAGCAACCTTCTATTCAAAAAAAACAAAGCTGCGAGACCACTTGCCGCAGAACATTACACAATATCACTCAAGGGTGATGGCAAACTTCATGCTGACCTTACTAAAATATCAAATTCAGAAGTCATAGTAAAACACCCTATTTTAGGGACACTTCGTCTACCTCGCATTGCTCTCAAATCAATAAAACGCACGCCAGATTCATCTCCAGCCACTGAATCACCTAAATACGCTCAGCTAACTTTAATAAATGGTGACAAGCTATCTGGAGTTATTCAATCAACCCAAGATGGACAAATATCTATCATCGCTCCCTCTTACACTATACCAGCTGTTTTTCAAACGGCTCAGATTTTATCTGTCTCTATGGATAAGAAGAATCTGCCAGAAACACCAGAAACTTATACGCGAGTGAAGTTTCACCATCGCAATAGGGAGGTCCGTGGCGACACCATTCAGGGAGATTTGTATGAGCTCAATAAAGACAACGTCAAAATCAACACTACATACGGAAACACACTCACACTCAAGCGGTCCATGATTCAATCTCTCGATATTGTAAGTAGACAACAAGGCCACTATTATGGCCCCAACAGCCCACACGAATGGACAGTACAGGCCAGCAATACCGCGGAGGAATCGACAGCATGGCGATACAGCGAGGGTAACCTTGTATTCAACGGAGGCTCGACAGCAGGCATCAGTAAAGAAGTAGGCTTACGCGACAAATCTCATGTAAGCTTCGATATTTCATGGGGAAAATCTTTAGGCCTTACACTACAACTCTATTCTTCTGACCCCAAAAGCTCTAATCCAAGTAGCTGCTACCAACTTGAAATCGATAAGTATGCCGTAACAATGATGACACGCAGCAAAGGGCGAGCCGATGGTCAGCGGCGCCAAAGGTTTCCTGCAAATGTGAAACCCAAACTTAGAAAGTCTCGCTTCGATATCTACATCAATAGTAAAACTGGCACTGCCAATATCCACCTAGATGGCCAACATGCCTGCATCTTGCAATCGCCTCATCCTGACACACAGAGCCTAGGAACAGCTTTATCTTTTGTTTCCCAAAGCGCGAAACCCGCTGTAATATCTAACATAAGCATTTCGCCATGGCACGGCCTCACACCTAGTAGCTTTCAAAATAACGACAAGGGCATGGACAATGCAGTTCAAAATGTTCAACCCCACAACATCAACTTGATTAACGGGGACAAGATTTCATGCGATGTTGGCATCATCAAGGATGACTTGATGACACTGGATACTGAGCACACCCCTATCAAAATACCTATCGCAAAGATCAAATCAATTCATTGGAAGGATAAGCGCGAAGAACCCAAAAAATACCGCGAAGACGTGCGTGCCTGGTTTCACACAGGAGGTTTCATAACACTCAAACTTGCATCCATCGAAGATGGGAAACTCAGCGGCTATAGCCAAGCCACAGGAGATGCCGCACTAAATATGAACGCTTTCTCAAGAATCGATTTTAACATTTATAATCTTGAGGCTGACAAACTTCGCGCAAAGCACATCTCTGAGTAAGTCGATATCATCGTGTTTTGATTCATAATCACTTGATTATTTGAACACTATCTCTGAAGCTCCTGCTGTGACACATCACCTTATTCTCGGCACAGCCGGACACATCGACCATGGAAAATCATCTTTGATTGAATGCCTCACAGGATCTGATCCCGACCGACTACCAGAGGAAAAGGCTCGCGGAGTAACCATCGAACTTGGTTTTGCCCACCTTTCACTGAGTGATGAATCCGCAACTTACGAAATAGGCGTCGTAGATGTACCTGGGCATGCTGATTTTGTGAACAACATGGTTGCTGGCGTTGGAGCATTGGATGTTGCACTTTTTATCATCGCCGCTGACGACGGTTGGATGCCTCAGTCAGAGGAACACCTTCATATCCTCAACTACCTTGGCATCTCAAACATCATCATTGCACTCACTAAATCTGACCTTTGTGAAGATGTGCCATTCAGCATAGAAATGCTTCGAGATGAACTTCAAGAAACCTCTATTGCAGAAGCGCCCATTATTCCAGTCTCCTCGGTCACAGGTGACGGCATCGATGAGCTCAAGCTAACGATCAGCCAACACTTACAATCCTACCAAGGTCAACAAGACCACCTCAAACCTCGCCTAGCTATTGATCGTATATTTTCCCCTAAAGGAACAGGCACGGTGGTCACTGGAACCCTGACCGGCGGTAGCGTTCGTATTGGTGATTCCCTAATCGCCCAACCCTTGGGCACTCCTGCAAAAATTAGATATATTCAAAATCACAATCAATCTCTGCCACAAGCGCTTCCTGGAATGCGCACAGCGCTCAACCTCCCTGATCTCAATATTGATGCCCCCGGTAAGCCTGGAGCAAAGCGCGGCCTAACACTTACCACTCATGATTGTGGTATTCCGAGCAACACACTAGACATCCATCTAGAACGTCTTGCACGACCTATTCCAGGAATCAAACCACGAGCCATCAAGCACATGGAAACCGTCGTGATTCACCACGGCTCTGCTCGATGCAGAGCACGCATTATTCTTCACGATCGTAACCATCTCAACCCCGGAGAAAATTGCCTCGCACAACTAAGAATGGAAAATGAGCTTTTCGTATTTAGCGGCGACCGTATCGTTTTAAGAGACGGCTCCCAGCAAAGCACGCTTGCAGGTGCTACTGTCCTTGATCCTCAAGCGACTAGGCAAGGTTTCCGCACAGAAGCACGAGCAGCCTTCCTCAGAGAAAGGGCTTCGCAGCCCGACAACCCTGCAGTTTACATTCGCACGTCATTGGTTCGAGATAAAGTCTTGAACATCACAAGTGTCTTAAATAATCATCCATTCCACCCTGACACCATTCAGCAAACCTGTGAAAAGCTTGTCGCAGAGGGTAGTGTCACACGCCACCAAGATTTTCTTATCCACAGCAAATGGTGGAAAAACCAGCAGGACGAAGCCGAAAAATCCATTCGCAATTGGCACAAACAGCATCCTGATCTCCCCTTCATGCCATCAGAGGATCTACACAAAGCAGTCCGAAGTCCTGCAAATGTTGCTGAATTGCTCGTCACCACACTTGCAAAAAAAGGCTACCAGATCATCGGACAAGGTATCGCCCATCAGAATCATCGACTAACGCTACCAGATGATGTCAAAGAGATAGCTAAATCCATCTTCACCAAGCTCAATCTTAGCGGTCTCAACCCACCTAACAAATCAGACTTTATCAACACCCCCGCAGAAGATCAGGCAGTAAAATTCCTCATCCGATCAGAACAGATTATTGAGCTAGATGCTAAAATTGTGATTGCCGCCACAAGCCTTGATGTAGCGACTCGTAAAGTCAAAGAATTCATCGCGCAGCATGGTCAAGCGACGGCCAGCGATCTTCGTCAACATCTCGAATCAACTCGTAAAATCGTCATGCCTTTGCTTGAGCACTTGGATACTCTGGGCGTAACCCAAAGAAATGGCAACTTCCGCACATTGAAGAAGTAAAATATCACGAGAACTCC
>CBFHKM010000005.1:7818-11356 GCA_965656385.1 Oceaniferula sp. | reverse complement strand
TCTCATTCACCTTGGATCACGAGACTTAAGCGGCGATTATGGGCTGTTCTCCGGTGTTCAAATAGGAAAATTCCCTGCCATGCACCCAGCGTCATCCTACCGTGGATGACGGGTATAACCTCACTTGTGCGAGTCAGAGCCATTCTTATGTGAGAAGGCATATCGTCTGGACCCTCGTAGGTATGGATGAAGTAGGGGGTATCCTCTGGCACAAGATGGTCAAAAAACGCTTCTAAATCGGTCCTCGCAGACGGGTCTGCATTCTCCATGATGACCAGACTCGCACTGGTATGCTGGACAAAGACCGTAACGGATCCTGTTTCTATCCCTGCACTAGCAACAGCTTGAGCCACTTGAGCTGTGAGCTCATAAGTCCCCTTGCCCTGAGTCCGGATAGCGAACTCCTCCGAATAAACGCTCACAGCATTAATCAATTACGATATCATCAGCCATCCAATCAGCGATCGGAAACTTCATATCAAGATCCTTCAGTGTATCCACGATAATGCGAGCGACGACAAGATTACGATACCACTTACGATCTGCTGGCACAACATACCAGGGCGCAGATTCAGTTGATGTTCTTGCTATTAAATCTTCGTACACCTCCTGAAAATCATCCCATCGTGCTCGATCCTTCAAGTCATCAGGATTAAATTTCCAATGCTTACCCACATTATCTAAACGAGCCTGTAATCTTTCCTTTTGCTCATCTTTAGATATGTGCAAAAAGATTTTAACAATTGTTGTGCCTTCATCAGCAAGCATCCGCTCAAAATCAACAATATGCTGATAGCGCGGCTTCCAAACAGACTTGGGGAAAATATTTTTAACTCTCACTGCAAGTATATCCTCATAGTGACTACGATTAAACACAACGATTTGGCCATTGCGGGGCACCTTTGAATGCACACGCCAGAGAAAATCCCGTGCAAGCTCGTCTTCGGATGGTTTTTTAAACGGCTCAACGTGGATACCTTGTGGGTCAACATCAGAAAACACACTCTTCACTGTGCCATCTTTTCCCCCTGTATCCATCGCTTGAATAACCACCAGCAAGCGATGTTTGTTTTCCGCATAGAGGTGATTTTGCTGGATTTTCAGCTCTTCTCTCAACTGAGCAAGAAATGGCTCATGTTCATCTTTGCCTCCTTCGAAAAGCGACTTGTCATTTGTCTCACGTTTAGCGAGGTTCAATTTTTGCCCCGGCTTTACCAAATACTTATCTAACGCTCCTTTAACTGGCATGCTCTCATTATCAGCGAGCCAAGCACGTCATGGCAAGGGATAAAGCATCAGATTTCTGTGCCCGTGGAGCCCGCCTCCTCGCGGAATCCCGCCAAGAGATGCTTGAAGATTTCGCCTGGCTCACCATTGCCGATAGGACGGTCATCGACTTTGACTACAGGAATCACCTCGGCAGCAGTGCCGGTTAGGAAAACTTCATCCGCCGTGTATACATCATATCGAGTTAGCGTATCCTCGATAATCTCTATCTCTAAACGCTGACATAGATCAAAAATAACACCACGGGTGATACCATCCAATGCTCCATCGGTTATTTTCGGTGTGATGATAACACCATTTTTGACAATAAATACCGTATCACCAGTGCACTCAGCGACTGTTCCTGCATCGTTGAGCATTAGTCCCTCCATCACGCCCGCCTTAATGCACTCGACCTTTGCCATGATATTGTTGAGGTAATTCAGCGACTTAACTTGCGGACTCAATGTCGCATGACTTGGTCGCCGCGTTGAGCAGGTAATTAGCTCCAGACCTTTTTGATAATACTCTTCGGGATAAAGTTGTATCGACGCTGCAATACAGAACATCGAAGGCTTCTTGCAGAGATAGGGGTTGAGACCCAGCCCACCACTCCCCCGCGTTACGACCAAGCGAATATAGCCGTCTGACAAGCCGTTAGCACGAATAGTATCACATACTATATCGCACACCTCTTGTTGAGTCCACGGCATCTCAAGCAAGATCGCACGAGCTGACATAAACAAACGTTCAACGTGCTCTACTAAACGAAACACACGACCGTCATAACATCGTATTCCTTCAAAAATACCATCACCGTATAGTAAGCCGTGATCAAACACAGAAATTTTAGCTTCAGATTCGTCCAACATTTGGCCGTCTAACCAGATTTTTTGTGAGTCACTCATGCGAATACAGTCTTTAATAGTTTGTAGGTTACTAATGTGTCGTGGGCTTTAAAACATGAATTAAGCCGCATGAACACGCAATTTTTAGCCCATGACAGCATCTTTGGAAATCATTCCATCTTTGACGATCAATTTTCGATCTCCATTCTTAGCCAATGCCTCGTCATGAGTAACCACAACAAGTGTGGCTCCATCTTCAGATGATAGCGCTAAAAGCATCTCCATCACCTGCTCCCCATTGCGAGAATCAAGATTGCCCGTTGGCTCATCAGCAAAAATAATTTGTGGGGAATTAACCAGTGCTCGGGCAATGGCAACGCGCTGCTGCTCGCCACCGCTGAGCTCTGCAGGCAGATGGTCAATTCGTTTTGCCAGCCCCACACGATCTAATGACTCCCTAGCTTTGTTCATAGCGTCATGCCCGCTGATCATAGCTGGCACCATGACATTCTCTAGTGCTGTCAGCTCGGGCATTAAATAATAATTCTGGAAAATATAAGACATGCATTTATTCCGCACCTTAGCCTGATGCCTGCGAGACAGAGCATACAAATCCTGACCATCAACCCACACACGGCCTTGTTCAGGCTTCTCAAGTCCAGCAAGGATATACATGAGGGTCGTCTTTCCCGCTCCACTGGGGCCACAGAGAAAAACTTTTTCTCCTCGCTCGATTTGCAAATCAATACCATGTAACACCTCGATACGTTTTTTACCCACCGAATATCCGCGGTGCAGACCTTCAGCTTTGATCCAAGAGTCATTGGCACCCTGAGCCATCGAATTGTCCATACACATAAATAGTATACTCGCCTATAGATGCGAATATTTTTCTCAGTTATTATTGCTAATAATCGCTGTCAGCACGTAGCATTAAAGCCATGCAAGTCATCACTTTCAAATCTCTTTACATGGAGCGCGTTTGGGGAGGCCGAGAACTTGAGAAAGTATTTGGCAGGAAACTGCCAGGGTCTGAGTCCCCATATGGCGAGGCATGGGAGCTGACAGATAGGCCTGATGAACAGTCCCTTGTCGATCACGGGCCACTAAAGGGCACCTCGCTTAATGAACTCTGGCAAAACAATCGCGAAGAAATTTTCGGAACCGGCTTTGAAGACACTCAGCGCTTCCCTTTACTCATCAAAATACTCGATGCTCGAGATAAGCTCTCGATCCAAGTCCACCCCCCCGCATCAATAGCCAATGAGCTTGGAGGCGAGCCAAAAACGGAAATGTGGTATATCGCAGATGCTAGTCCCGATGCAAAACTCTACGTGGGACTCAAGGCCGGCATTACTGAAGCAAATTTTCATGATGCCATTAAAAAAGGCAAGGTTGATGAAGCCGTTCATTGTATTACGCCC
>CBFHKM010000005.1:5733-7719 GCA_965656385.1 Oceaniferula sp. | reverse complement strand
GCCGGCATTACTGAAGCAAATTTTCATGATGCCATTAAAAAAGGCAAGGTTGATGAAGCCGTTCATTGTATTACGCCCAAACGTGGCGATTCGATTTTCATACCCTCAGGCCGTTTACACGCTATTGGTGCTGGATTACTCATCTACGAGATCCAACAAAACTCAGACACTACCTATAGGGTGTTCGACTGGAACCGCATGGGGCTCGATGGTCAACCTCGCCAACTTCATGTCGGCCCATCGATGAGATGCATCGACTTTGAAGATACCGAACCCAGCATGGACGAGCCCGACGGCATCAACCTCGCCCATTGTCCTTACTTTTGTGTGGACCGCTTAAACATTTCTGCAAAAGGAGTCATTACCAACCCAGACCCTAGCCGTTTCTCTATCGTGACTGTTATCAGCGGCGAAATAGAATCCAGTGATGGTAGATCTTACAAAGCAGGAGACTTTTTACTCCTACCCAAGACATGTCAGGACATGCGAGCTGTGACTGACTCCAGTATTTTGCAGACAACTATACCCCATTAGCCTGCATCGCCGCCTAGTAGCGCAGCACAGTGCTGCACGCAGTCTGCTTGTTCATAAAAAATCATTGCCATTGCCAGGCATTTCATGCATGTTTCGAATGTCTGGACGATTTGGCAGACGATTTTGAATCAAATTTCCCTTGGTCAACAATCACCCTTTTCAGCCAATTTCCGTCACTCAAGGTATCACCTCTCAGGGATAGCGATTTTGTACGCCCCAGTAGTGAGTGAAATCAATCAATGGCGGCTTGGCCCAACTATTGTCCAATGACACCCTCTCGTGCCTTACCGCACAACAACACATCGCTTTGTATTGCCGGTTACTTAAAAATAATCTGAGCACCGGGATCAAAGTTGCAGCTAAAAACAGCCACTCTATACACCCACCATCATCTTTTTTCATAGGATCCATCCATTGAATTCAATCACCTGCTGAATTATGAGCGACCAAGCTAAACAGGACTCAAGTCCCAAGAAACCCTCACCTGAAGAGACACCTAACTCACGCCAAACAAAAGGTGACAACTCTGGAGACCAACCCCGTATCGGTCGCGTCAAAGGACTTGGACCTGTCAAAAAAGGCACAGGGAACAAAGAGCAGCACGACTCTGGCAATGACCGCTCTGAAGACCAACAAGGCGAAAAATCTCGACCCCCCAACAAAAGGCGAAAAAACAATAATCGCAATCGAGGCAATAACAAGAACAGGCGTGACCGTCGTGACAACAACAAAAGAGAACGAAAGCCTATCGTTCTTACAGGCGACCCCATTGATATAAATGGCATGCTAGAGCTGGCGCCAAAAGGCTTCGGCTTTCTTCGTGTTCCTGGGAAAAATTACGCGCAGTGCAAAGAAGATGTCTTCGTGCCCCCAGATTTCATTCGCAAACACGGACTTCGGGCCGGTGTCTGGATCCACGGCAAATGCCAAGATGGTCCTCGCGGTCCTCAGCTCACCGAAATCAAAGCTGTAAACGACCTCTCTCCAGAAGATGCATTCAAGTTGCCTCACTTTGAGGAATTAAAGGCCATAAACCCAAATCGACGAATTGCCTTCGAAACCACTCCAGAGCGGTTCACCACCCGAGTTTTAGATATCGTCTCCCCTGTCGGTCGGGGTCAACGAGGATTGATCGTATCACCACCTCGATCAGGTAAAACCACTCTACTTTTGCACATGGCAGAAGCGATCAAAGAAAAATATGACGAATCTATCCACCTGATTATTCTTCTTGTTGACGAGCGTCCAGAGGAGGTCACAGAATTTCGCCGATGCCTGCCTGACGCTGAGATCTATGCCAGCTCAAATGATGATGGCACGCGCAATCATTGCCGCATTTCTGAAATGTGTATCGAGCGCAGCAAACGCCTCGTTGAAGGCGGTAAAGATGTTCTCGTGCTGATGGACTCCATCACACGTTTGGCCCGAGCCTACAACACCTCCATGCGTGGG
>CBFHKM010000005.1:0-5634 GCA_965656385.1 Oceaniferula sp. | reverse complement strand
GGCAAAGGCAAAGGCTACCAATCTGGAGGTATTGTTGCGGGTGCTCTAGAAATGCCACGCCGTCTATTTGCAGCCGCACGCAACACTCGCAATGCCGGCTCACTTACAGTCCTTGCCACCGCTCTTATTCAAACCAACTCAAGAGCTGATGAGGCTATTTTCCAGGAATTTAAAGGAACAGGTAACATGGAGCTCGTGCTGGATCGGCGTATCGCTGAACAATATATTTACCCAGCTGTCGATATTTTCAAATCAGGCACACGCCGAGAAGAACTCATCATGGCCGAACATCTGCTGCACAAAATCAACTTGATCCGCAGAGGCCTTGCTGGTCATCGCCCTGAAGAGGCTATGGAGAGGTTGCTCTTTTTCCTCAAAAAATTCCCCAACAACGCCCAGATGCTCATGGAGATCAAAGGCTAGAGATTTTGTCATTCATCATTCTGATTGTTCGCTAGCATGTCTACCAAACTTACTCGTAATTTTTCTATCATTGCCCACATCGACCACGGCAAAACTACCTTGTCTGACCGACTGTTGGAGTTTACCCAGACGATATCTGAGCGTGAACAGCAAGATCAGCTACTCGACGCTATGGACCTCGAGCGGGAGCGTGGTATCACTATCAAATCCCACCCAGTCACAATGTCGTACAAGGCCAAAGATGGGCAGACATATCAACTAAATCTTCTTGATACGCCAGGCCACGTAGATTTCTCATATGAAGTTTCGCGCTCGCTCGCTGCTTGCGAAGGTGCCCTGCTTATTGTTGATGCCGCCCAAGGTGTTGAGGCTCAGACGATGGCCAACCTTCACCTCGCCAATGAGCAGGAATTGACAATCATTCCGGTAATCAACAAAATTGACTTACCTTCGGCTGATTTGCCCAAAGTTCACAAGCAGTTGGAAGATATCATCTGCATACCAGCTGATGAGGCCATTCCAGCATCTGCTAAAAATGGTATCGGAATCGAAGATATTCTTGAAGCCGTCGTCGAGCGCATACCACCTCCCATCGAAGATACTGACAAGCTACTGAGGGCCTCTGTGTTCGATTCAGTGTATGATACCTTCCGTGGTGTTGTCTCATACGTGCGCGTCATGTCGGGAAGCATGAAACGAGGCACTCGCATTAAGCTCTTTCATACACCAAAAACATACGAGATCAAAGAAGTCGGTGTTTTCACTCCTGGCATGAGCAAGCGCGATGAGCTAGTAGCGGGTGATGTTGGCTATGTCATCGCTAACATGAAGTCCGCGGACGAGGTCAAAATCGGTGATACAATCACTGATACCACTCACCCTTGCCCTGAGCCACTTCCTGGCTTCAAAGAAATCCAGCCTATGGTTTTCTCTGGCATCTACCCCGTGGACTCATCTGATTTCGAGGCGCTCAAACTCGCCATGGGCAAGCTTCAAATCAACGACGCGGCATTTACATGGCAATCAGAATCATCAGTTGCACTGGGCTTCGGCTTCCGCTGCGGATTTCTTGGACTGCTCCACATGGAGATCATCCAAGAGCGACTCCGGCGTGAGTTCAACATGGACATCATTTCCACCTACCCTTCAGTCATTTACGAAGTTACCAAGACCAACGGTGAGGAAATCATCATTGATAACCCATGCTTATTGCCAGAATCACAAGAAGTTCAGGAAATTCGCGAACCAGTGGTCAGACTCTTTATTATGGTCCCAGGCGATTACATAGGAGACATGATGAAGCTTGTTATGGATAAGCGTGGTGAAATGGAAAACACCGAAACAATCGACGAAACCCGCGTCATGCTCACCTGCACCATCCCGCTTTCTGAAATATTGATCGACTTCAACGACAAGCTAAAATCAATGACCCGTGGCTATGGATCCATGGATTACGAGCACGCAGGCTATAAACCCGGCAAACTTGTAAAAATGGACATCCTCATCGCCAGTGAGCCTGTAGATGCATTCTCTTCGATCGTCCATGTCGACAAAGCTGCGCCCTACGGCCGACATTTATGCACTAAACTCAAGGACGTGATCCCACAACAACTCTTCGTTGTCGCGATACAAGCTGCTATCGGGGGCAAAATCATTGCGCGTGAATCGATTTCGGCCATGCGTAAAAACGTGACTGCAAAATGCTATGGTGGCGATATTTCTCGTAAGCGTAAGTTGCTCGAAAAACAGAAAAAAGGTAAAGCGAAAATGAAAGCTATCGGCAAGGTTAACATCCCTCAAGACGCCTTCATTAGAGTGCTCAAAAACGACTAATTCACACTCGCTACCATCTCCCCTCCCCTTCAAGCCATGATTAAATGGACCATCTCCACAGCTCTTATCCTGTGCATATGTGGCTGCAATGCCCGTATACTTTCAAGATCAAACGGAGAAACTAGCTCCCCCCTCAAAACTGAAATCGGTATTGCGTCATGGTACAATACAAAAACCAACCACGGTAATCACACAGCTAGCGGTCGGCCCTTAAACAATGATGCACCCACTGCCGCACACAAAAAATGGCCCATGGGTAGTCAGGTCAGAGTAACCAACCTTGACAATGGTCGATCCGAATTGCTCACCGTCACAGACCGAGGCCCCTACATCCGAGGTAGGGTGATCGATGTGACCTCCGGAAGCGCTAAGCGTCTTGGCTTTTATGACAATGGTATTATTCGCACAAAAGTCGAACTACTGAGCCTGGGAAACTGGAAATACCAGCACTAAGCTAGCCAACTTTCTAATCACTACCACGAACTATGCGCACACTCGCCATCGGAGACATACACGGATCAAATACGGCACTGAGCACGTTATACGATTACGTTGATTTTCGCAGTGATGACACCATCGTCACACTAGGCGACTACATCGACCGTGGTCCCGACTCAAAAGAGGTAATCGACTCACTGATTGAACTCGGGAAAAACCATCGCGTCATCACTCTCAAAGGAAACCACGAAGTAATGATGGAAAACTCCTTGCTCTCAGAACAAGAGCGCTATTTCTGGCTATACAATGGCGGTGAAGCTACCATGCGCTCATTTGAGCTTCAGCCTCCCATCTTGGAAAAAGAGGACATCCCCCAAACATATTGGAACTTTTTCAAATCTTGCCAACCTTACTACGAGACACAAAACCACATTCTCGTCCATGCTGGACTTGAACCTGAGACTAACCTTGAAGATCAAGAGGAAAACTTCACGCTGTGGCAGCGTATTTTCGAAACAAAGCCCCACAAATCGGGTAAAACCATCGTATGTGGTCACACTCCTCAAATAGAAGGCTATCCTCTTAAACTTGATCATGCCATATGCATCGACACATCAGCTTGTCGTGGTGGCTGGCTCACCTGCTTGGACATCGATAGTGGTCACTACTGGCAAGCCAACGAAGCCGCTGAAACACGCAGTGGATCTGTCTAAAAAAACGGCACTGAAGCCATTTATTTGATGATGGCCTTTTTTACATTACAAACATAAACAAAACCTGTGAACGAATTTCAAACTGACGACCTCCGCATCAACGAAATCAAACCATTGATTTCTCCAGCAGTACTTTCTCATCATTTACCAATCCCCGACAGCGCAGCTCAAGTTGTAGCGAGGGCCCGCAAGGAAAGCGAAGAAATCCTCAAAGGTAATGATGATCGCCTCATGGTCGTGGTTGGGCCCTGTTCTATTCACGACCCTGGTGCAGCAATCGAGTATGCGACTCGTTTGAGAGAAGTCAGCAAGCGTTTCACCGATGATCTACTGGTGGTCATGCGCGTTTACTTCGAAAAACCTCGCACAACAGTAGGCTGGAAAGGTCTCATCAACGACCCACACCTAGATGGATCGTTTGACATCAATCACGGCCTTCACATCGCCCGTGAATTACTCATTGAACTTGCAAAAATAGGCTTACCTGCTGGCACTGAATTTCTAGACACCATCTCACCTCAGTATTACGCTGATCTAATTAGCTGGGGAGCCATCGGCGCTCGCACCACAGAATCTCAAATTCATCGCGAGCTTGCATCAGGCCTGTCGATGCCTGTCGGTTTCAAAAACGGCACAGGTGGATCCAATCAGATTGCCTTCGATGCCATTCAGGCCTCAGCAGGACAACACCACTTTCTCTCCGTTACCAAACAAGGTGTTACAGCTATTGTGGCAACCAAAGGAAATGATGCCTGTCACCTGATACTGAGAGGTTCTTCCAAAGGACCCAACTATGATGCTGAGAGCATTCATGCTGTAGCCGATCAATTAAATGCTGCGGGTCTCTCCAAGACCGTAATGGTTGATTGCTCACATGGCAATTCCCTGAAAGATTACAGGAATCAACCAGCCGTGGCTCAATCCCTTTGTGAACAAATCGCAGCCGGCAACCATAACATCACCTCTGTTATGGTTGAGAGCAATCTCGTTGAGGGAGCACAAAAGCTTCAAGGCAGCCTCGCTGACTTGATCTATGGGCAGTCCGTTACTGATGAGTGCATCAACTGGGAAACCACTGAAAACATGCTCGAAGAATTCGCCAAAGCTGTTCAGGCAAGACGACTTGTGCACTAAGAAATATTGCTTAAAAGTCTAGCTAACTCAGCTATCTTTACCCGATTCTGAAACCCGCCAGATCGCGGCGAGAAGACTGCCTATCAAGCAATGATAAACTGCAGATATAGCACATGGCGTTGCTGCCAACAGCGTAAAGTGCTGTTTGGCTAAGGCGCTACCCAGCCCTGAATTTTGCATACCCACCTCAATAGATAAGGTGCGCCGATCACCTTCGGCTAGTCTGGTTAAACAACCAACAGAATAGCCCAGCAAAAACCCCAGTGCATGTAGAATAAAAATGGCAACCAGCAGCCCCCCAAAGTAAGCAATAATATTGGATTTTGTTGCCCCAACTATACCGCCTACAATGAGCACGATAACCACTATCGAAACAACGGGTGAGAGCTTCTTAACAGCGTCAAGCCGTTGCCCCATAAACTGATTTATTAAAACACCCCCAATAATAGGCAGAAGCACAATGGTTAGCATGCTTCGAAACATAGCCCAAGCATCGACATCAAGGATAGCACTCGCATAGACCTTGGTGAGCAAGGGAGTAAACAAAATCGCAGCAAGCGTAGAACACATGGTCATCAACACGCTCAATGCCACATTTGCTTTAGCCAAATAACAAATAACATTGGACGCCGTTCCTCCTGGACATGCGCTCACCAAGATAACCCCAAGCTTCAGCATAGGCGGCAAATCAAAAAGCGTAGCTATCGACCAGCCCAATAGAGGCATAATCAAAAACTGAGCAACCACACCTAAGCCAACCACCCAGGGTCTCTGTAAGACTGCCTTAAAGTCATCAACACTGAGCGTAATGCCCATACCAAGCATGATAACGCCCAATCCAAGATTAATTAATCGAATGTCGGTGCCGGGAAGCTCACCCGTGATGAACCACGTGAAATGACTCGGGAAAAACCATGCCCAAGCCGTGCCCAGTATCGTCCAAAGCCAAAAAAGATTACCTATTAGCTGAACAGCTCGCCAAATCATTGTTTAAATGAGGAATGTTCGGACCAGCTGTATCATAAAACTCACTCACCAATCTTCACCTCAGCTTCGATATCCCCCAGTGCCCACTGGATCCCTTTGAGAAAAT
>CBFHKM010000004.1:42856-49648 GCA_965656385.1 Oceaniferula sp. | reverse complement strand
CTTGTAGCTTTTGCCACCACTCTTGTTAGCCGCTTTTTTAAACCACTGAAAATATTGCCTTCTCTGACCTTTACTCCACGGCCCCTTCACCACCCTGAGACAATAGGCGTAATGAAGATTTTGGGTAGATGGCAAGTTGTTGAGCATATTGATGACATCTTTGCCGTAGCGGGAGTTGCGCGCCGCCAAAGCTGCCCAATCAGGTGGTGTCTCAGCCCCACGAGATGCCATGAGACCTAGCGTTTTTTTAACCACGGTGTCTGATTGAAAATAACTCAACACACGGCACAACTCACGGTTCACCATATCATCACCTGCTGGATAATGTGCATCCAAGCTTCCAAGAAGCGCATCTCTTTGAGCTCCGTCTCCACAACGTGAAATCACCAGGCTGACTGCTCGCAGCAGCTCTAGCTTACCCTCCCTGTTCAGAGATGAAAAATCAACTTTGGCGAGCGCTTGCAACAGCGGCTGGGCATTCTCCTTGTTTCCCTGATGGGCAAGTGCCACGGCCCCATGAGACAGGATTGCGGGATTGGTTTCCTTCAGAAGCTTATCCTGCCAGAGCTTGAGCGGTAAATGCTCGAGAGCCACACGGGCTGCGAAGCGGATTGCACGATCTTGATGCCCCATGGATTGCCAGATCAGATCAAGCTTATCCGCATTAGCCGACAAATGCAGCACCTCAAGGCTACGACGTAACGCTGCTAGATCATTGATAGCCTGCCCCGACTCGACGGGCTCACATGATTCATTGCCAATATAGCTGACGCGATAGAGAGCTGATTGTGTTTTTCTGCCTCCTGTGAGGAAATACATTGCTCCGTCGTTGCCTATCACAGCATCGGTCACCGAGAGCCCTTCACCATAGACGAGCTCTTCTTTTTGAGCTGTGTAGCTCGCGCCACTTGGCTGGAGATGAATCGCATAGATTGTCGCAAATGTCCAATCTAGCGCGTAAATTGCCTCCTGGTAACGTGCTGGGAACTTTGAACCTGCTCCAGACACTACTCCTGTGGGTGACCCGGGACCGATATCCAGCACGGCTGGGTTACTATCCAGATAATAGTCTGCCCACTTACCTGTACCCTGTCTCCAGCCAAACTCGCTACCACTCGTTACATGACAAATACGCGTAGGCCGATACCACGGAGTGCCAAAGTCAAATTCCATGTCAGCGTCAAAAGTGAAAAGTTCGCCTTCATGATTAAAGGCGATTCCATAGGCGTTTCTATATCCCTGGCTAATAAGCTCCCAGCGGGAATTATCAGGCTTAAAGCGAGCAACCCATCCACCGGGTGCTTTACGGCTGCGGGCATGGCCACGGGCATCAGGCTGAGTAGGAAGCAAGTGATCTTCGCCCCACTTATTAGTTGCCGCAAAATGATCAATCCCGGCTGGCACGTTAGTGTGATTACCACACACATAATAAATCCATTCCTCGTCAGGTGATACCACAAATCCATGCGGGCCGTGCTCACCACCACCGGCAAGGGTCTTCATGAGTTCTACCTTGTCTAGCTCGCCGTCACCATCACTATCCATGACAACATAAACACCTGCTTTTACCACCTTCCTCTCGCACACCGAGACAAACAACCTGTCTTTAAACCACAGCAAGCCGTGGGCCCCTCCTATTTTAAGATTAAGCGGCTCAACTTTAGGCGTCTTGTTACCATTAACAGTTACATAGTAGATCGATCCATATTGGTCTGCCGTGATTAAGCGCCCATCATCATGCTTGGTAATAGCCACCCAAGATCCTTGTGTCTTCGTGGGCACTTGGTAAATTTGCTG
This sequence comes from Oceaniferula sp., assembly GCA_965656385.1. Lineage (GTDB taxonomy): Bacteria > Verrucomicrobiota > Verrucomicrobiia > Verrucomicrobiales > Akkermansiaceae > Oceaniferula. The sequence goes on along the minus strand of CBFHKM010000004.1, from coordinate 47,851 downwards.
ACAATCAAACCCTTCCGCCACTTTAACGTCAACTGCTTGCAATGGCGTCGCCAATCCAAGAATGAAGATCGTGACATATGACGACATAAAAAACTTCGCTGAAATCATATGCTCATTACGTGCGACTATCTAAATTCTTGCAATATAATTCACTACAATTAGCATTTTTCTAATGCAATCAAATGCCTGCTTTTTACTTGCCTGTATCCTGATTACTCACAGCTTTCTGATTGCTCCTGCATGGGCGAAGCCCGAGGCCATTAAGACCTTAGAGCTTGGTTCCTCTGCCCCAGACTTCTCACTCGCTGGTGTTGATGGCAAAGATCACAGCCTCAACGACTTTTCAAAATCTCGCGTTCTCGTCATTGTTTTTACCTGCAATCACTGCCCAGATGCGCGAGCCGCCAGAGGCAAAGTCATCAGTTTACACAAAGATTACGGAGACAAGGGCGTTGCTGTGATCGCCATCTCCGGCAACGATGATAAGGCCCTGCGTCTCGATGAGCTAGGTTACTCAGTTTACGGTGACTCCTTGGAAGATATGAAAAATGTCGCCATGGAGGAAAACTACAATTTCCCCTACCTATATGATGGCTCCACACAACAAACCACCAAAGACTACGGTGCAGTGGCTACACCACACGTCTTTGTCTTCGATGCCCAGCGCCAGCTGCGATACACTGGCAGGATAGACGACGCCCGCCGAAGCCCCAAGAACATCGGAACCCCCTACGTAAGGCAAGCAATTGACGCCATTCTCTCTGCTAAGGAACCTGAGACAGCCAACACCCGTCCCTTCGGCTGCTCCACCAAGTGGTCATGGAAACGTGACGACGTCACCAAAGATAACGCCAAATGGGCATCCCTACCAGTGACGCTCGTGGACCTTGACGGGAAACTGGCCAAATCTCTTGCCGCCAACGATACACAGAAGCTGCGACTCATTAATTTTTGGTCAACAACCTGTAGCCCATGTGTTGCTGAGCTCCCTGACTTGGTGGAAACTTACCGGCGCTTTCAGAATCGACCTTTCGAATTGGTCAGCATCAGCATTGATCCGATCGAAGAGAAGAGCCGTGCGCTTAAAGTCCTCATCGAACATCAAGCAGCGCTGGCTGCACGGACTGCGGCTAGCCTCAAAAAAGAAAATCGCACATCAAACAACTATATCTTCTCTAGCTCAAATCTCGACGAGCTTGCCGATACCATAGCGCCCGAATGGAATGGAGCCCTACCCTACTCCATATTGATAGCCCCCGGAGGCAAGATTATTTGGCAACACTCAGGCCGTGTCAATGCCGTCGAACTACGCAGGGCCCTAGTTAATTACTTAGACAACCCAAATGCACATTAGACGAGCAAGCTGCAAAGCGCTGCTAACGATTAGTCCCTCTTGATTGAGTCCCTCTTGGTTTCCTCATACTGCGCCGCCCCCCACGCGCCTTACGCATCGGATCAAAAACACCGTCCATACCGACATCCTTAATACTCCAAACCATCTCCAGCAGCTCGCCAAGACGACCATTCGGAAACCCGCGCTGTTGAAACCACGCTAAATACTCTTCAGGCAAGTCCATTATTGGCAACCCACGAGGAGGAAAATCCTTTGGCCCAAATCGGCCAAAAGGCATATGAAAATTACCTATTTCAACCAATATCGCACGAAATTCTTCTCGATCATCATTCGGGATATTCATCAGCAACAATCAATCATGCAACATGAATTTTCGAAAGCATATTTCATGACTGAAATGGAAAGTGTTGTTGATACCATGCTAAAAAATGGCAGGATCTGGCATTGACAAAATAACCATAAACAAGTAAGCGATGCGCCTCTCACTCCTTCCCATCATGGACTTCATCTGGATCACACTCTACTTTCTCGTTCTCCTCGGATTATCAGGCTACGGCTTTCACCGGTTGATGATACTTTCACTGTATCTCAAACACTCGCGCAACCGACCCGAGCCCAAAACTCACTTCGATGAGCTTCCTCTAGTAACCGTACAACTTCCATGCTTCAACGAAATGCATGTGATGGAGCGGCTCCTAGAGTCAGTATCCAGACTAGACTACCCCCAAGACAAGCTTCAGATTCAGGTTTTAGACGACTCCACGGATGAGACCACCGAAATCTGCAAGGCTGAAGTAGCCAAGCTCGTCAAGCGTGGCTTTGACGCCGAATATGTGCACCGCACCGATCGCACAGGATACAAAGCAGGAGCTCTCGAGAATGGCACAGAAACAGCCAAGGGCGACTACCTCTTCATTCTGGACTCTGACTTCGTACCTAACCCAGACGTGCTGCAAAAAACAATTCACTATTTCACGGATGAAAATATCGGCATGATTCAAACACGCTGGGAACACATCAATCGTACTTACAACGCGCTAACTCGTATCCAAGCCATGTTCCTCGACGGGCACTTGGAGCTCGAACAAACAGCACGTAATCGCAGCGGTCGCTTCTTCACCTTCAACGGAACTGCTGGAATCTGGCGCAAGTCTTGTATTGGTGATGCTGGCGGTTGGGAACACGACACCCTAACTGAAGACATGGATCTTAGCTACCGCGCACAACTAAAAGGCTGGAAGTTTATATTCCTCAATGACGTTACCACACCAGCTGAGCTGCCCGTTGACATGGAGGGATTCAAAAGTCAACAGCATCGATGGACCAAGGGCTCCATTCAAGTGTGTAAAAAATGCCTGTTCGACATCTGGAAAAGCAAAGCTCCTCTCTGCTGTAAAATGGAAGCTACCGCTCACTTGACCTCAAACTTCGCCTACCTGCTTCTTTTCGCCCTGCTTTTCTTGATCATACCCAAGCAGCAAAGCGACATGTCATGGTTTGCACAAAACGGCATCTCCGAGCACCTCCTCAATTTCCCCATCTTTTTCTTCGGCAGCGTCTCCGTCGCCCTGTTCTATGTCATGAGCCAAAAAGCTCTGCGCCCCACAACCTGGATGAAGGACATCACATACTTACCTCTGCTATTAGCCCTCGGTATTGGCATGTCAGTCAACAACGCAAAAGCTGTATTAGAGGCCCTGTTTAATCATGAAACAAGCTTCGTGCGCACACCAAAACACGGCATCAACAGCAGTACAAAAAAAGAAAAATCAACCTTCAAGAAAAGTCGATACAAAGCAATCAAGTCCCTCACACCTTTTGTAGAACTAGCTTTTGCTTTCTTCTTCACCATTATTGTTGCCGATAATGCCTTAAACGGTAGTTGGGTTGCCGCGATTTTATTGATGCCTTTCCCTGTCGGCTTCTACTTCACCTCGCTGACCTCACTGGCACAGCAATTGCCAAGTGTTTTCAATACCCCAGACAAACAAAGCATTAAAAAATAAGCATTGTCTGGTCGTTTTTGTAAATTCTTCGAAAGTCAGAAATCTAAGCCCAATAGATCACACCACCCCACAAACATACATTTTTAGCGCTATCGAGCTTGACAGCTCAGCCTAAAGGGCTAGTTTCTCGGCCCTCAGCGCATGACATACTCACTCACACGGAGTGATGATGACTACGACAATCTTAATTTAGTAACTCAAGTTTATCCATGGCCAATTCAAAATCAGCCCTCAAGCGTGTTCGCCAAGCAGCAACGCGAACAGCACAAAATAAGTCTCTCACCAGCCGCATGAAAACACTTCGCAAGAAGACCGTTGACGCTGCAGAGGCAGGTGACAAGGACACCGCAAACAAAACTTTTTCTGAGTTCAGCTCAGCAGTAGACAAGTGTGAGAAGAATAACATCATCCACACCAACAAGGCAGCTAATTTGAAAAGCAAGACCAACAAGCGTATCAACGCTTAATTTGCTCTAGTAAACCACTTGTTCAACAAATCATTATATGGCGACCTCCATTTGGAGGTCGCTTTTTTGTCGCTTGGCCTTACTTTTCGCCTAGACAAAATATAAACCTCATTTACCAGTTCCAAGTGATCATTGATAATTCTCAAGACCAATCTCGCCTAGATAAGGCAAAGGAAATCGCCAACAATCCAGGCAATTACAAGGTCTGCGAAGGATGCGACTCTATCGTAGGTGCTGGCGCTAGCCTCTGCCCCAACTGTCATAGTTATCGTTTCGATGGCGACAGCTCTCGCGTAGTCGACCAAGCTGTCTGGCTCGGTTGCCGTGAGCAAAAGTCTGTCACAGCCGAGGATCTTCACTAAACGGCTTGCCACCCCAATGAACCAACGATTACTCAATCCCTTCGTTGCGACACCTTCTCATTACTAGTTATGAATTCAATAACCGACACTATCAGCAACGATATGAAAAGCGCCATGCGCGAGCGCAATAAGGAAACGCTCAACACGCTTCGCGCGCTGAAAACAGCCATCACTAATGCTAGCATACAAAAATCAGGTGCTGGCACTGTATTAGAAGATGCTGAGATCATTTCAATTATCCGAAAACAAATCAAACAACGCCAGGACTCAATCGAACAATTTGAAAAGGCAGACCGCCAAGCTCTGGCTGACAACGAAAAAGTTGAAATATCGATTTTAGAAAGTTATTTGCCTGCAGCCATGACTGATGAGGAGATTATCACTGCCGTTGAATCCTCTATTTCCGAGCTTGGTGCTGAGACAAAGAGAGAGATGGGCCAAGTCATGAAGCTACTTCAAGAAAAAACAGGCGGACGCGCAGACGGCAAAAAGCTATCTCAGGAGGTCATGAAACGGCTCAATTAACCAGGTGACTACACGCACTTCTGGCGAGCATTACCCCTCTTGGACCAGCACTATACCATTCTAAAACTACTTTCATAAGCCATAATGAAGCTATCAGTCATCATCGTTGCCGCCGGCTCGAGCCAGCGTATGGGCTTTGATAAACTTTTGGCTGACCTTGCTGGCAAACCTGTGCTCCAACGCAGTATTGAAGCCTTTACGAACTGCCCTGAAGTCTCTGAAATCATTGTAGTCTGCCCCAAGGATCGCTACGATGCTCTAGACATTAGGCCCAGTGAACC
>CBFHKM010000004.1:37651-42757 GCA_965656385.1 Oceaniferula sp. | reverse complement strand
TACCATTACTCGCGTTGACGGCGGCCAAGATAGGCACGACTCCGTAGCCGCAGGCATAGCTTGCCTGCAACCAGATGCGAATTACGTTGCTGTCCACGACGGCGCTCGCCCATTGATAACTGTCCAACAAATCACCAAAGTATTTAACTCAGCGATCGAACACAATGCTGCAACGTCAGCGCGACCAGTCACAGAGACAATCAAACGAATAAGTGCCGATGGCTTTGTACGTGAACCTGTCTCTAGAGATCACTTATGGCTGATGGAAACCCCCCAAATATTCAAAGCCGAGCTTCTCAAGAAAGCCTACAAACTTGTTCAACAGAACCATGAACGAGTTACTGATGAAGTATCCGCCATGGAGCTAATTCATTGTAAAACGTGTGTCGTGGCCAATGAACAGGCAAACCCCAAAATCACTTACCCCGAAGATATCACGCTAGCAGAGAAAATGATCTCCTAGATGATTATATGAGCAGCAATAAAGCGACACTTAATCACCGCTCCAAACTTTTCAATTATCACGCCCACATCAACATTCTTTACCCATGCCATATCGCATTTGCAAAATGATCGAGGTCGAAAACGGCCACCTCCTCTCCAAGCACCCCGACAAGTGTAGATTCCCGCACGGCCACACTCGTAAAGTCGAACTAATCTTTGAGGCGGACACCTTGGACAATCGGGAGATGGTCTTTGACTTCAAACTTATCTCCCGAATGATCGGAGATTTTCTCGAAACTTATGATCATGCTCTGTGCATGAATACTGATGACCCAAAATTTGAGTTTTTTCGGGAAGCCTATGGTGATCGCATTATCGGCTTTGAAGGCGAAGATCCAACAACAGAAGTCATGGCTCGCACCATTTATTTGCACACAAAAGCGTCTCTGAGTCACTTCGTTAATCAACCAGACCCGGAGTACCCAGTAAGACCCAATGTAAAGATTGCAAAAATACGCGTTTGGGAAACAACTTCCTCATGGGCTGAATACGATGAGTAATCTCGTCCCCATCATGAGCTAAAGCCCCGAGGCTTTCCACTCCTGCCAGCCTCCTTTGTAGACTGAACACGAGTATCCCTTTGCCGCCATTTTCTCGGCAAACCTATAGGCATCAGGACAATTGTAATTCTGGCAGTAAACTACAAGCACTTGGCTCTCAGCCAGCGCTTGATCCAGTTGTTCTTCGATCACCTCAATACGATGCGCATAATTTCTATATGGTAGATTGAGCGCCTGATCGATGTGCCCCAGTAAGTAAAAAAGACGCGGTCTACAATCCAGCAGCAAGACTCGGTCAGCCTGCAGCAAGCCAAACAAATGCTCAATATCAACACCTGTGATTTGTCCCCTCCTTACAATTTCATGGTTTACTTGATTTCCATTATCATGAGTCTTAATGGGCTCAACCGAGTTTACCATATTTTGATTCTTCCTCAAACCACTCTGGCAATCGTGGCCCTCATACACAGATCCACAAGCTGAGATCAGCAACAATAAAGCTACACCGAAGAAACGCATTTTCATGAGTTCTTATATATCAAAAAAAGAGAATAAAAAAAAGCTCGGAGGTTGCCCTCCGAACTTAGTATTAAAAAACCTCGTAATTTGAATCTCCTCTATGAGCTCACACGCATCGGCATGATGACATACAAGAAAGAAGCATCGATGCGGATCACGCCAGGGCTCATCCCATCGATGAGATCAAGGTAAACCGACTCGTCACTCAGATTCTTAAGTGGCGCCATCAGAAACTCAGGGTTGAACGCAATGGCAAACTCTTCGCCATCGTAGTCAGCAACCACTGGCTCCTTGGCCTCACCAATATCCTTTGAGTTGGCTTGCACATCTATACTTCCCTTGCTGAAGCTCAACTTGACAGAATTGGAACTCTCGGAAGTGAGCAAGGAAACTCGTCGGACAGTGTTAAGGAACTCTTCACGATTGATGGTAACACGCTCTTTACGCTCACCTGGAATTACTTGCTTGTAGTTTGGATAATTACCCTCAATCAGCTTACTGACGATTATGCTATCACCTATTTCGAAGCTAATCTGATTGCCACTGAGTTTGACTAGTGCATCCCCCTCTCCACCCAACATTCGCTGGAGCTCGCTTACAGCTTTAGATGGCACGATGATGTCCGTTTCGTGACTTGCTGGATATTCAAGGTCATTCTCTACCATTGCAAGGCGGCGACCATCAGTAGCCACAAAAATCATTTTACCCTCGCGGAACGAAACATAAATCCCGTTCAACACATAGCGGGTCTCATCAGTAGATATAGCATATGAAGTCTTTTTGATCGCATCGTGCAGAACGCCTTGGGCAATTTTGAATTCTGTAGAATCTTCAAACTTGGGTAATGGCGGAAACTCATCCTCTCCTAAACCAATGATTTTAAAGAAACTTGGGCCACACTTGATACTAGCATGATTCTTCCCGTCCACGGAAACCTCGACCTCGCTTGCTGGCAACTCACGTATAATACTAACCAAACGTTTGACAGGCAACGTAGTAGAACCCTCTTTGTCTACTGTCGCATCGACACTACCGCTGACTCCTACGTCAAGATCAGTGGTGGTTAGCTTGAGTTTTCCGTCAGCAGCTTCGATAAGGACATTTGATAAAATTGGCAGCGTAGCCCGATTACTTACAACGTGCTGAACCTGCTGAAGAGCATCGAGAAAAGCTTCCTTACTGATAGAAAATTTCATGTTTGATTAAGTGATAATTAACGTTTGTCGTCGCAATAGTGAACGAGTGTGAGGACGACGCCAAAACATTGGGTTGTTTTTAATCCAAAGCAAGCCCTCATTAAGGAATCTTGAACAATTTTACGCCCCTGGCACAATATGTTGTGCTGTAATACCCGTCGAGCGGCATATGTAGACCGGTAAATAATAACTACGATACCACCAGCACACTTACTAAGGCATGTATGATACTCATACAGGAATAAAATGAGTGACGTCAGCAGCTGTAGCTGCATTGAGAAAATCTAACGACGCTTGAGCGTGGTCATCAGGATGTCTACTGCATCACGAATCTCCGGCTCACACTGAATCCTATCCCTTACCTTCTGGCATGCATAAATCACTGTCCCATGATCTCTGCCACCAAAGGCATCACCGATTTCGACAAGTGAGCATGGTGTCATCTTGCGGCTAAGATACATGGCAATTTGTCTTGGAAATGCAATATTAGAAGGGCGGCGTCTGCTCGTCATGTCCGCCAGGCGGATATCAAAATAATCGGTGACCGCTTTTTGTATTGAGTCAATGTTGACGCGTCGCTGGCCCTCTTCTCTGAGTATGTCTTTGAGTAAAAACTCAGAGCGCTCCGCAGTTACTTGCTCCGTGCCCAATGATGCGTAGGTGGCTATTCGCACCAAGCCCCCCTCGAGTCTGCGAACGTTGCTCTGAATTCGCTCAGCCAACATTTCTAATATTTCAGGCTCAAGCACAACATCCCAATCCTCCATTTTTGATCGCAAGATAGCGAGTCGAGTCTCAATACCAGGAGGCTGAAGCTCTACAGTCAAACCGCTTTCAAAGCGAGAGATAAGGCGAGGCTCAATATTCTTGATCTCAGAAGCTGGCCGATCAGATGTCAACACGACTTGGCTTTGGAGATCCAAAAGCTCATTAAAAGTATGAAAAAACTCTTCCTGCGACCGCTCCTTGCCAGCCAAAAACTGAATATCATCAATGAGTAAGATATCAGCACGGCGATACTTGCGACGAAACTTTTCTAGTGAACCTTTGCGAACAGTATCAATGAACTCGTTGATGAACTTCTCACATGTCAGGTATACAACCTTAGCTCTAGGGTTGTCCTGCATCAGCTGTTGACCAATGGCTTGCATGAGGTGGGTTTTACCAAGACCGGAACCGCCATGGATGAACAGCGGGTTGTAAATTGGATTTTTAGTGGAAGCGACCGCCATGCATGCCGCCTGAGCAAATTCGTTGTTTTGGCCAACTACAAAACGGTCAAAACTAAATTGTGGGTTGAGCCCTGTTGATCTCAATTTTTTGCGTATCTGCTCCTCGTCACGATCCTGTGCATTCTTTCCAGCTGCGACTCCAAAGCCATCACTGAAGGACGCCTGTGATGTTGGGTCCGTTACAGACACTAGATTGTTCGAAAGCTGAGCAACGTCGTCTGTGGGTGCCGCATCAGAAACGCGCTCCTCAATCGCTTCACAGACAACCACTCTAACTTTGAGCGGGAGCGCCGATACACTAGCCAGAGCAGCTTGCACTTCCGGAAGGTAATTGGTCTCAATCCATACCTGATGCATGTCACTCACAACGCCCATTACAGCCTCGGTTTCATTGACCTCCTTCAGGTAGGCTGAACTAAACCATCTTGTGTAAGCATCACCACTTACAAGATCCTTGAGAGCTGCTGAAAGCTGAGCCCACAAGATACTGTTTTCCTCACAAGCTGAAGCTTCTCCATTTTGAATTGGTTTAGTCGTTGACCCATGGTGGTCGTCGAAGAGAGCGTCTGCTTGTTTCATTTAAATTGTAAAAAATTATTTGGTTAAAAAGTATGTTCGCAAATGGGGAACAGAAAGCGGGGGACCTCCTCATCAAACTCGCTTGCAGCGATGCGAGCAAAACTTTTTAATATTACCCGAGCCGCAAAAAAAAACTTCCCCTATTCCACAATAGTTCCACGGAAAAATTTTAAAAATACTTGACCCGTGAATTAGTCAACTATGGTTAATTATCCCTGCCAAACGTATTCGATAACGGGCCCCAATTATGGCTTACGGTTGAGTCCCAACATTCCCACTAACCAACCGCAACACAGAGTAATACTAGCATTGAGTGGGAAAAACCATTCCGAACTCAACTCAGGGCGGTGAAGAGTCAATTCTTCAGCCCAACCCGTAAGCCCGAGAGCCCCAAGAACGAGGGGCAGTTCAGGTCTAAACCAAGACACAAGAAGCACAGATAAAACTGTGCCCATAATAAGGCCTCTAGTGTCAACCTTTATGGGTAAAATTGCAGCCGCTAAGACCCCCAGCAATGGGCCATAGGTATAGGCCACCATTCCAAAGGCCAAGCCGATGAGATCGCTATCTTGGTTA
>CBFHKM010000004.1:34703-37552 GCA_965656385.1 Oceaniferula sp. | reverse complement strand
TTCTCATAAACAGCCCACAAACCTAAGCCAGCAGCAGTTAAAATCACTCCCCACACGCAGACAACTATTCTCGATAATCTTACCATCTCCCGCCCCCTCCCCTCAGCCTCAAGCTTATCTCTTCCGTAAAACACGGACAAGCTGGTCTGGCTAAGCGCTGCCAGAATAGAATCAAGACTCGAGATTGCCGCAGCAAATGCACCAGCCAAGATGAGCCCGCTCAACCCTGGAGCCACCTCCATCGTTATCCAGGTGGGAAACACGTTGTTGCCTTTTTCAAAACTTGCCGCAATCAAATCACTTGGCGCATTGACGCGATACCATGCAAACACGCCAGCACCAACAGCGAGCATCAACACAGTCACCATGATAGAGACACTACTCCAACACATCGCTTTTCGGGCATCCTTGATACTACCGCAACAAAACATTCTTTGTGTGTTTAGCTGGTCGACACCGAATGCGGTGAAATTCTGGAACGGCATCGCAATCAACGCTACCCACATCGTATAGCGTAAACTCGGTTCCTGAAATGGAGTTGTAAAATCAAGCCACCGGAGCTTGTCCTTATCCTGCCCATCAACTGTCACCTGATTCAGCTCAACAATCTGGCTCCAACTCAACTCATTCACCAAAAGAACCATCGCCAAAACTCCACCAAAAATAAACAGGCAAAACTGAATCACATCCGTCCATATCACCGTCTGCATGCCCCCCATAAAAGTCCAAAGAATCGCTACAGCACCAATAATAACAATGCAAAGCCGCGCGTCCATTCCCGTTACCACCTGCAGAATAATGGCAGTAACAAGAACTCTCACACTCTGCCCTAAAATTGAGCCCAGAGAAAACAGACCTGTCACCAAGCGTCTGGCACCCTCACCTAATCGATCACCCATAAAGTCGTAAGGGCTATATATTTCCTTCTCGTAGTAGAGAGGGATCAACCAATAAGCGACTGCAAAACGAGCAATAATAGACCCAAATCCCCATTGCAGGTAAGTCCAGTCTCCAGCCATGGCATAGACCATGCCGGGCACGCCGATAAAAGTTAACGCACTGATCTCCGTGGCTATCATCGATCCACTTACCGACCACCATGGTAGCGTCTTACCGCCCAGGAAAAAATCTTTAATGTTGGACTGCTTACCAGACAGCCGATGTCCGAGCACGGTCGTAAAAATCATGTAACCGGCAACAACAATCCAGTCCCAATAGGTAAAATATTCGTGCACCTGCTTCATCGTTGCGCAGGCTAGCAAGAGATCTAGCCACTTCAAACTGAAAACTTCAGACTGAAAACTTCAAACTAATTGCAAAAGAGACTTGTCGTTTGCCACACTCCGATCATAACTCAACCCCAGATTTAAGCAAGTGGCCTCATCTGGAAATCATCATACTCTTGGCATCATCCCAGCTCGCTGGGGTTCTACTCGCTTCCCCGGGAAACCGCTTCATCTCATAGCAGGAAAGCCCCTTGTTCAGCACGTATGGGAACGAACCCAGCATTGCAAACTCCTTGACCAAGTTACCATAGCTACCGATGACACGCGCATCCTAGAGGTAGCCCATAGTTTTGGCGCGCATGCCGTCCTGACCTCAGCAGACCACCCTACTGGCACTGATCGAATCGCAGAGGCAGTTTCATCATATCCTGATGCAGCATACGTCATCAACATCCAAGGAGATGAACCACTGATTGAGCCGAGCCTCATCGACGAGCTTGCCGCTGCCCTGCACCAAGATTCTGGTATTTCAATGGCAACCGCTGCCAACCCGATTGATGACGAGCAAGCCATCAATGACCCTAACGTGGTCAAATGCGTTCTCGCACAGAATGGAGAGGCCCTTTACTTCTCTCGCAGCCCTATTCCATATCAGCGCGCTGAAAGCCCGAATCTCAAACTCTACCGCCACAAAGGTATCTACGCTTACCGAAGAGACTTTCTCGAAAATTTCGTCGTCTGGCCACCCTCCCCGCTTGAGCTATCGGAGTCACTTGAGCAATTACGAGCTCTCGAAAACAACGCGCGCATCAAGGTTCTCATAACCTCAGATGACTCCATAGGAGTCGACACACTCGAACAAGCCCAACAGATCGAAAGACTTCTTCAATAATTTACCCGCTTCTCAATCACATATCTCTCATACCCATGGCTCAACCCACTAAATATATCTTCGTCACAGGAGGCGTCGTCTCCTCACTAGGCAAAGGACTTGCCGCAGCCTCACTTGGCACCCTGCTCGAACATCGTGGGCTCTCGGTTATCTTACAAAAATTTGACCCCTATCTCAACGTCGACCCAGGCACTATGTCCCCATACCAGCACGGCGAAGTATACGTGCTTGATGACGGAGCGGAGACAGATCTTGATCTTGGGCATTATGAGCGATTTACCAATTGCACCCTCAGCAAGTTCAACAATCTCACATCTGGTCAGGTATTTGAAAACGTTATCCGCAAGGAACGCAAAGGCGACTACCTTGGCAAAACCGTGCAATTTATTCCACATTGCACAGATGAAATCAAAGCTCGCATCAATGACGTCGCGCTTCGCTCAGATGCAGACATCATTATTACCGAAATAGGTGGAACGGTCGGAGACATCGAAGGCCACCTCTTTCTCGAAGCCTTGCGACAGTTTTCACTCGATGTTGGCCGTGAAAATGTATGTTTTATTCATGTCACCTTGCTACCGCTCATCAAGGCAGCTGGTGAGATCAAAACCAAGCCAACGCAGCAGTCCGTCGCTAAACTTCGCGAGATCGGCATCCAGCCAGACATTATCGTCTGCCGCACAGAACACGACCTTGATGAGGACAACAGGCGTAAAATCGCCATGTTCTGC
>CBFHKM010000004.1:0-34604 GCA_965656385.1 Oceaniferula sp. | reverse complement strand
GGGAAAATACTTACGGCTAAATATGCCCGAGAGCAAAAGATTCCCTACTTTGGCATCTGCTTAGGCATGCAAATCGCCACCATTGAGTTCGCTAGAAACGCTTGTGACCTGCAAGCGGCTAACTCAACCGAATTTGACAAAGAAAGCCCGCACCCAGTGATTTCCTTGCAAGAGGAACAGCAAGGTGTTGAAGACATGGGAGCAACCATGCGCCTGGGTGCCAGTGATTCAAAAATCCTACCCAATACCGTAGCCCACCAACTCTACGGGAAAGACATCATCAGCGAGCGCCACCGACACCGCTATGAGTTCAATCCTGCTTACCGCCAGCAGATTGAAGCCGCAGGTCTCAAAATCAGTGCTGTTTCCGAGCCCGAAGGCCTCGTTGAAATCGTAGAGATCAGCGATCACCCTTTTTTCATTGGTGCTCAATTCCACCCCGAATTCCAATCGAGACCTAATCACCCACATCCTATCTTCTCTGGATTCATTGCTGCAGCACTTCAACATCATTCTTAACACAAGCCAGAGCCGTGTCCCTCATCGAATCCAAAATCCAAGAGCTTGGCTACAGTCTTCCTGTCGTCCCTGCGCCAGCAGGATCCTATGTAAACTGTGTTCGCTCAGGTAATTTGCTTTACCTTTCTGGAGGTATCCCCCCACTCGACGAGGAAACCTACATGGGCAAAGTTCCGACTGACACCTCTCTTGAAACAGCTCAAGAGGCAGCTCGTCTAATTACGCTCAATCGACTCGCTGTAGTAAAAGAAGAAATCGGCAACTTAGACCGGGTCGAACAAATTGTCAGTATAGGTGGCTTTGTTAACTCTGAGCCTGATTTCTACCAGCACCCTGCCGTTATCAATGGTTGTTCCGACCTGCTTATCGCAATCTTCGGTGACAAAGGAATACATTCACGAACAGCCCTTGGCGCAGCATCCCTTCCTCTCAATGTATCTGTCGAAATTAATATGATCATTGAAGTAAACTAGATCATTTTTTTGCAAGGTTTATACAGCTCCCGCTCGTATTATTAAAATGTGTAACTCTGAATTATGACTTCTCCACTTGCAGAATCAGAAAACATACGTAATTTAACTAATATTATTTTTATCTCGAATGCCCACAGGTTGAGCATTCATCCAATGATCCTACTATGAAAACTAGCATACGAAAAACAACTGCATGTGCTGCTGCTCTCGGGTTAGCGGCGCTACCCATGTTGGCTACTGTGCATGCCAATGTTGCCGAGGCAGCAGCGGCCGATGCCATTACCAACACCGCAAGCGTCTACCTTGTCCAAGTCAGCGGCAAGGGATGAGGCGTTTCCAGCAGAGCCAGTTTGGCTCTGAAAACACAAAGTGGCGTCAGCAAAATTCTACTTTCAGGTTTGCGAGCTACTGTCGTCATGAAGGACGGGCAGGATCTCGACAAAGCCAAAGTTGAGCAGTCACTGAATAGAAAGTCGCTAAAACTTGTCTCGTTCAAGAAAGACGAAATCGTGATTCCTGAAGCTGGCTATGTGTTGGCTGTTACTGGAACCGGATGAGCGGACACCAACGAAAAAGCCCGTGTGGCTTTAGAACAACTTGACAATATTGCAGCAGCTTACGTCAACCGAGGTATCACCCTCCACCTTAACAAGGCTGGTGATCTCGACCAAGACAGTGTTGCCAAAGCAATTGCTCCATTCAAAATGAATATCCAAGCAAGCAGGCCTCTTGTGGGCAAACCTTTCTAGATAAACTATTTACTTAATCATTTGCGGCCAGCCCTCCATCGAGGTCTGGCCGTTTTTTCACCCAGCCGAACTTTCATCTGAGGATCTTCGTCTCAAAGTCCAGAGATAAGGAGACCAGTGCTTTGCCTGCACGCGGTTGTAACGCACCTTCACCCATTGCTCACCATCAAGCTCATTGATGAATTCAGTCACCATGCGTGCCTCGTCATCACCACCATCGTGACCCGGATAGCACATCACCGTTAACATCCCGCCACAGGCTATTAAACCTGCCGCCGCCAATAATGCAGCTGAAGTTGAATCTGCATGCGTAATCTTCGTCTTATCCCCACCCGGCAAATAGCCGAGATTAAACATCACCGCCTTTGCCGGGCCTACCACATAATGCTCCATATCAGCATGGCTCTCACAGATCAGCTGATAACAACCACCATCTACCTTGTCCGCTTCAAGTCTCTCACGCGAGTTAATCAAAGCTGCCTGCTGAACATCAAAGCCATAGACCATACCAGAAACGCCAACACATCTGGTTAAAAACAGGGTGTCATGCCCATTACCTATTGTTGCGTCCACTGCCGTATCGCCTGCCAGCAAAACCCCAGCAACCAACTCATGAGCTTGAACCAGCAAGCTTGCTGATGTGCTTTTCTCTTCAATCATACCACAGCCATTCTGCTTTTTGGCGAGTCAAAGCCCTCAACCTGGCTGGACTAATTTCAGTTCATCATCGAGATCACATTCGCCACTCAAGTGCGCGGCAAAATGTTCAGCCACAGCAGGTGCCATCAACGATCCTTTCGATCCTAAACCGTTGAAAAAACCCACCTCTGCCATCTCAGGGTGGAAACCGACCACTGGCATGCTGTTTCTTACGATCGGCCTGATCCCTGCCTCGTGGCCAATTACCTCCATGGGAACGTCCTTGCCGCCACTTAGATTGACCCATGTGTTTAATTTTTCAATCACCTCTAACTTACCCTCCTCTGTTGGTATCGCATTCATATGCTTCCAGTCATAATTCGCACCTGCCTTCCACATACCTCCCTCTCGGGGAGCCAACCAGCCATTGCAGTGGTAACGCCTTGCCTCATCAAGCTCATCAATCCAAACGTTCAAAATTTCACCTTTTGCACTGCGGTGGTTAATATGTGAAAACCAACCTTGATAATCATCCACTCCCTTCAAGCCGTAGGCACCTTGGCACAGGATCACCTTCTCTGCGACCACGTCTTGCCAATGGACCTTACCACCAATAAATGAAACATCTTCCTCAGCAAAGGCTGCCTCGCGCCAAGCGCTCGCATCGATCAACTTATCCTTCACTACATGCAAAAAAGCCAAAGTATCAAGCCATGCGCCGTCAGGCATTTCGACACCACCGAATTCGTGTTGAAAAGGCCCTTCGATCTCTGGCAGCTCATGCGCCCAGTGGCCAAGCTCATCTTTCTTCCCCCTCCACTTGTCACGTTCTTTCTCAGAGGCGAACACACGCACCACAGGTGTTGAGTGATAGAGCTTGCGACCACTTTCTTTTTCTAAAGCATGATAAAATGTGACCGCTTTCGGCAAATAATGCTGCTGTCGCCATGCTGGGTTCATCCCCTTACCTGTCAGTGGAGTTATCAAGCCAGCAGCAATCCTCGTCGAGCCCGTACCATCTTGCCGATCCACTACCAGAACAGAGTGCCCACGCTTGAGTAATTCGACAGCAAGCGTGCTACCGGCTAGGCCCTGGCCAATGATTAGAAAATCAACATTCATTCCACAGCCTGTGTATCCCATCTTGAACACGAAGGGAATAGCAGATTTAACCCTGCTTCTTGCAATAACCTTCGGTAGCGCAGATTGACATCAGTCAACCGCCAGATCAACCATCGCCCACCTTATAATGACTGACTGCTAGGAATTTGCTTTTTGGGTGAGGTGATCGGAAGGGCTGTCATGGGGAAGATAGGGGGTTGACAACACGCAGCCAAAATTTGAGCCTTTCTCCCTTATGAATAATGTCGAGCCCTCGCAAAGAGCATTTTCCTACCAAAAGCGATTTTTGGGCAGCCTTTTATCGATTCTGGGTGTGTTGGCTCTGGGGGCGCTGTCCCCGCTCCAAGGAGAAGTATCGGTCAAGAAAGGGTATCAAGAACGGACCTACGATTTTAAGGCCGCAAATGAGGAAGTTAAGTATGCGCTATATGTTCCCCGGAGCTATAAGAAAACGGCCAAAACTCCACTGATTGTCCTGCTCCACGGACTGGGAAGTACACCTCAGGAAGTGATTCAATATGCTGGAATTATTCCTGAGGCTGAGAAGCGCGGATACATGGTGGTGGCTCCACACGGGTACAACAGCCGTGGTTGGTATGGCGCGTCTGGGAAAGGAAGAGGTTTCATTCGGCCAAATCCCAGTGATCCCGAAAATCTTGGCGAGTTGAGTGAAAAAGATGTGCTGAATGTCATCAAGATTGTTCGTGATGATTTCAGTATCAATGAGAGCCGAATGTATTTGATGGGGCATTCCATGGGTGGTGGTGGAACAGTCCATCTGGGAACTAAATTTCCTGAGCTGTGGGCAGGGTTGGCACCCTTGGCTCCTGCAATCATGTTAGGACGAGATAAGTTGGGCGTTCTCAAAAAAAATAAGATTCCCATTATGATCGTCACTGGAGACAAGGACAGGCTCATTCCAGTAGCTGGCATTCGCAGTGTAGTTGACAAGCTGAAGGCTGAAGGGATTACTCACCTCTACAAGGAGATTAAAGATGGCAATCATGGCAGCTCCATCCATGCGAACCCATCAATGATTGCCGAGGTTTTCGATTTTTTTGATCAGCATTCAAAAGCTGGAGAGAGTGCGCCTGATGCAGATGGTTCCGATGAGAAATTTCGCGAGTTTACGAATACTAAAGGACAGCAGATCGAGGCCAAGCTCGTTTCCATTACTGGCACCAAGGTCACTATCATCCGAGAAGACGGGAGAAGATTCACGATGACGATTTCGAACCTCAGTGAGCCCGATCAGGCATTTATTGAAGCTTGGAAAAAGCAATATCCTAAGAAAGTCTGGTAGCTGGTTTTTTGCGAATGATGGGGTCTCTGACTGCTAGAAATTTGCTTTTTGGGTGAGGTATTCGGAGGGGCTGTCATGGGGTGATAAGAGGAGTGACATTAGCTTTGCAGTGCTTGCTGCAATGTTTGGTTGGGATCCAACCACTTCTCATCATACCCCTTGGCATAATTAAAAAGGTCACGGTGCATATACTCGTAATAACCTTCCTTCTGCTCGTCATTGAGCCGATGCCAGATCGCCACGTTAAACGCCCGCGTCACCTTCTGCATCATCTTCAGGGTCAGGCGGCGTCCCTTTCTTGCCTTCTGTACCTGCTTGTGCGTCAGTTGCTCAGTGGAAACCTCTACCATATCATGGTTCCCCATCCCCCACTCATCCATCATTCGATCCAATGGCTGAGAACCCAAATCTCGTTCGTTACTATCCTGCATGGAAACGTTCTTATCTTGAAAATTTAAATTTGGAAACTGAATTTGGCGTTTGGAATTTAGTAAATATAGATTAGCGTTATCTAATGCCTAGCAAACAAGATATTCTTGACCTCTACTTCATGGATGCACGATGTAAATTAATTGATATCGCTGCCTTTTTGGACCGCATAGATCGTTTTGATGGCGATACCGATTACCGTTTCGATGGCTTTCATGAAGCATTAGACGCCATGCTGAAACCCGGCGAACAGTCACGAGCACAAGCTGTCCTCAATACCCTCTCGGATCAGAGTAAAGAGCCCATACCAAAGGCCATCATCCAAGGAGCCTTTGGCGCACCACGCAAAACAGCCAGCAACTAAACCTCAATCACTCCTTACCGATGTCTTATATCGAACCACATGCTCACATGGTGAGCCGCACCACGGATGATTACCAAGCCATGGCCATTGCTGGCTGTGAGGCCATTTGCGAGCCGGCTTTTTGGGCTGGTTTTGATCGCAGCTCAGCCCAAGGGTTTCACGATTACTACCGACAACTCACTGATTATGAGCCGAAACGCGCGGCTAAGTTCGGCATTAAACATTTTTGCTGGTTGTGCATCAACCCCAAGGAAGCTGAAGATTCCGGCTTTGCTCGCGAGGTAATGGCTATCATCCCAGAATTTCTCGATCAGCCCACAGTATTGGGCATTGGCGAGATCGGCCTCAATAAAAACACTACCAGCGAGCTCACTATTTTTGAAGAACATGTCGCCATCGCTCAGCAACACGATCTTCCCATCCTCATTCACACACCACATCTTGAGGATAAGCTTAAAGGCACCCGCCTCATTATTGATGCTCTCAAGAATGCTCAAGTCGACCCCAGCAAGGTCATTATAGACCACGTTGAGGAACATACCGCCGGCATGGTCCTCGACCAAGGCTTCTGGGCAGGCATGACGCTCTATCCCGAATCGAAGTGCACACTGTCCAGAGCAGTCGACATCCTTGAGAATTTCGGCATGGAAAACATCTGGATGAACTCTGCATGTGACTGGGGCGTCTCAGATCCCTTGGCTGTTGCCAAATGCATGCAAGAAATGAAAAAACGACAACATTCTCGTGAGACGATCCACCAAGTAGTCTATGAGAACCCCGTCAAGTTCCTTAGCCAATCCCCTAATTTCACGCTCTAAGTCATGGACGTATCAGAACTTGATCAATTGAAGGAGTGTCTGCGCAAGCTCCCCCCCGAAGACCAAGACCACATGGCTGGCTTCCTCCTGGTTGAGCGCCTCAAACGCAACAGCCTGGTGATGCCCGCCCTCCACAAGCGTGTTGAAGACTCTGATCCAGAAAACTGGCAAACCTTAAAAAGCCTCAAAGAAGCTCGCGACAATGACTGACACTCTGGTTTACCTTCATAATCACGTTGCTGATTACATCAAAAAGTTAGCCCAACAAGGGCCTGTTCAATCCTTTCTTGATCGGCTGCAGTCTAACCCAGAAATTGTGGGAAACTATCGATTCACTGACCCTCTTGGTAGAATTATTGAAGTCAAAATTCTTGGCCGCCACGCCCTTTTCTTTTTTAAGGATCCTTTTGCCAATATCGTGAAGATCCTCGACCTTCGCAACGTAGAGTCCCTGTGAAAACAGCCAATCTTCCTGAGGCTCATCTAGCCTATTGCACCAATATTCACCCAGCAGAAAGCTGGGAGGAGACACTGCAGGTGCTCAAAAAACATACACTCAAAGTGAGAGACCAGGTCTGCCCTGCCGGCTCTGACTATGCAATCGGACTACGATTATCGGCTCGCGCAGCATCTGAGCTGCTGCATGGCAGTCACCTGGCTGAGTTTAAATCATGGCTACAAGCTGAAAAGTGCTACGTATTTACCATCAATGGGTTCCCCTATGGGTCATTTCACGGCACAAGGGTAAAGGAAAAAGTTTATCAGCCTGATTGGTCCAGTGAGGAACGCCTCAATTACACCAAGGACCTGTTCAGCATAATCGCCCAACTTGTCCCCGAAGGCATAGATGGCTCCGTATCTACACTACCCGGTTCATTCAAAGATTTTCACGCTGACGAAAACGCGATCTTCAAAAATCTTGAGGCCTGTGCTGAGCACATAGAAAAACTCTCGATCAAGCACAAACGAGATTTGCATTTAGGGTTAGAGCCAGAACCTCTCGGCCATTTCGAAAACACCGAAGAAACACTTCGTTTCTTTAACATGTTGCTCCAAAGCGTAAATGACTCCGAGCTCATCAAACGCCGAATCGGAATCAACTATGACACCTGCCATTTCGCGCTTGAATTTGACAGCTGCATCAATTCACTCGACGCCCTTCGAGCAGCTGGGCTGCGCATCTCTAAGGTTCACCTCTCCTCCGCACTGGAATTTGATCCCCACTCTGAAAATGCTATCAAAGCAATCACAGCCTTCGATGAGCCCACCTACTTACACCAAGTCATTGTCTCAGATGCAACCAAGCAACTAACCCGATTCAAAGACCTCCCAGACTTCATAAGCTCTCATCAGTCTCCAGATTTCACATTCGCCTCACCAAGCAGGGCACGCATACACTTCCATATCCCCCTTTATGCTGAGCCAGCAGCCCCGCTTAGCTCGACTCAGGGACATGCTGTTGACGCCATTGAATACCTAAAGGCGAATCCTGGTTTTTGCTCCCACTTTGAGATAGAGACTTACACTTGGGGCGTTCTTCCCAGTGAGCTCAAAATAGCTATCGACGAGCAAATCGCCCGTGAATACCGCTGGGTTTTTAGTCAATAAAAGAACAAACATACTGGCAAATACCCTCTGCCACCTCAATACTGAAGCCTGACTTGGCCTCCACGTCAAAATGATCGCCTGCAGCAAAGCTGTCGCTGCCCTCAATGCCGTCAAGGCTGACCGCACAATCACCATCAGTAATTTCCATGCGTTCGGCCAAATTAGTATCAAAGTGATATTTGCCAGGGAAGATTAAGCCAAAGGTCTTGGTTGATCCGTCCTCTAGGGTGACTCCGTGCGAGACCACCTTGCCATCAAAATAAACATTCGCCTTTGCGTCTGCGGTTACGTTGGTAAATTTCATGGATGAAATTTCCTCTCGTTCCAGCAGACAAGCAAGTCATAACTATGTCACCCCTCGCCTAAGAAATATTACATTAATTTTGAACAGATACGGGAGTTAGTAGTCTACCTATCTTGGAAGCACGGTAATACTGTTTATTCCCTCCAACACAAAGATGGTTGATTCTATAATTCATAGTTCATTTTCAGTTTATTCATAGTTCATTCATAGTCTATGCCTCAAAGTGATTGTTCGCAAAACGACCATGACCTGAGAGGATCCATCTTGAGCCCCAGTAAGATTTCTTACTGGGGCTCTTCTTTTTACCGGCAAGAGTAAATTATATTTTTGCCAGTAAAATCGAGGCTTTAGTATTGCTACTGTCCCAATCTCTCCCTAAGTTCCCGAGCGTTCTGCAAAGGCAGATCATCAACACATTTCATATTTCCCATAATGATTGAGAACATGCGTAAATACACCGGCTTAATGGCCGTCGTCTTCATCCTGCTTGCTGCAGGTTTTTTATTCACAATGAACGACATCTCGGGTAGTGGCGGTGGCGGCATGGGCTCGGGCCCGACGATACTGGAAGCCAATGGCCGCATACTCGACCAACAAGAATACCGCAAGATGGGTGACAGCACTCTGAAACTCGCCTCAGAAGCGGGGCTTCATGCTTACGTCAATTTCCTCATCGTCCCTGACGCTGCACAAATGCAACAGGCTATGCAATTGATGCAATATGGATATCCCAATTACTATGTAACAATGGGGCGTAACCTTAAAGCCGAAGACTTTAATCGCTTTATCAGCAATCGAATCATTATTCAGCAAGCAATGCAGAGCATGGGGGTCAGTGCTAGCGACGAAGAAATCAACAAAGCCATCATGTCGTCATCTGGTTTTGCAACAGAAGGCAAGTTTGACAACACCAAGTATGCTAGCTTCATCGAAAAGCGCCTCGGCAGGTTGGGCATGACCGAAAAGAATCTTCGAGAAGTCGTTCATGAAAGCCTCTGTCTCAACAAGATCATTCAAATCGTGGGTGGCGGTCTCATTGCACCACGTCAAGCAGCGCAAGATCTTCTCGAAGCACAAATGCAAAATGTTGCCATTGCTCGCGTTATTTTCGACCGTGATGATTACGTTGAAAAAGAAAATCCCAGTGAAGAAGAGATTAAGGCTTATTGGGACGTACACCAAGATGCTTACAAAACTCAGGAGCAGCGTCGTATTAATTACATACTCCTGACTTTGCCCCCTGAAACACAAGTTGATTCAAAACCAACCGCGCTTCCTGAAAACGCTACCGATGAGCAGAAGCAGGCTCATGCTGATGCCGAGAAAGCACGTTTGAGTGCAGAAGCTCAGGTAAAGGCCAAATTAGCAGCGGATAGAACCAAAGCAGCGCGCGACATCCAAAAAGAGATCGACCAAATCTCACAAGAAATTTATGACAGTGAAGAAGAAAAAAGACCTCTCGACCTTGAGGCTATTCTTGCTAAACGTGACTACAAACTCCAAAAAACAGGTCTCTTTGAACGCTCCAGCATTCCCAAAGAGCTGTCTTCACTGAACCTTCGTGGAAACTTCAATCGCGGCAAAACGATCGCAGACTTTATCTTTGGACATAGCACCTCATCAGATGACGCTTACGATCTCGTCTCAGACGCGCTTCCAGTTGGCGAGCACGGATGGATCATCTTCACCCTAGAGGAGAATGTCGAGCCAGCACTGCTAGGTTATGACGCTGCAAGAGCCAAAGCACGCGCTCAGCTTGTCTCAGAAAACGGATCTAAGAAAGTGAAGGAAGCTGCACTTGCAGCCCGCAATACCACCAAAGATTTGGTAGAGGCCGGAAAAAGCTTTGATGATGCCCTGTCAGAACAGGGTCTGGAAGCACTCCCTCTGGGGCCCTTCGGACTCAGCAATCGTGAAACCCAAAGTAAGGACCCCAGCTTTCGACTTCTCCATCAAAAAGCCAGCGGGCTTAACGTTGGAGATATCTCAGAAACAATCGACGAAAACGATCGCTCACTATTCTTCAAGCTGATAAGTCGAGAAATATCAGATACTGAAGAAAGCAAACAACGCATCGAATCTGCGGTTAACAACAGCCAGAATCAAATGATGTTAATTGCCTTCCTCAATTGGCTCAGCCAGCAATACGACGAGGCCGACGTCAAAGGCCTTGCTGTTGATGAGCAATAGGTTCCCCCACTCTTTATAGTATCAAATTGTCCCTGTCATGTTCTACCTGACAACAGCCATCGATTACACCAATGGTGCACCTCATATCGGTCACGCTTATGAGAAAGTGCTTGCTGACGTGATCGCACGTTACCAGCGCTTGCGTGGCGAAGATGTTTATTTCCTTACGGGTGTTGACCAGCACGGCCAGAAGGTGCAGCAGACGGCTGAAAAAGACGGAGTTAATCCTGCCACTTATGTCAAGCGTGTCACCAAGGGGTTTGTTAATGCCTGGGACAAGCTAGGTTTAGAGTATGACGGCTGGGCCGAGACAACCAACCCCGAGCACAAAAGATGTGTGCAGAGCATACTTCAGGACCTTTACGACCAAGGACAAATATACAAGAAACGTTACACTGGGCACTATTCCATACGCCAGGAGCAGTTCCTAACCGACAAAGAGCGCGATGAGAATGGTGAATGGGGCAAAGAATGGGGCGAAGTCGAAGAGCGTGATGAAGAAAATTACTATTTCAAACTAAGCGAGCATGTTCCATGGCTTAAAAACCTGGTTGAAACTGAAGATGACTTTGTCATCCCTCACTTTCGCAAGGCTGATGTCATCAATGCCATCGAGCGCTCAGCAGATACTGACCTATGTATTTCTCGCCCCAAAGAGCGTCTACGTTGGGGCATAGAGCTACCCTTTGATTCCGATTTTGTCACTTTTGTATGGTTTGACGCCCTCATCAACTACATTTCATTCGCTGGCTACAACAAGTCTACAGATAGCAATCTTCCAGATTTTGATCAGCTTTGGCCTGCCAGCATCCACATCATTGGAAAAGATATTCTTGTCCCCTCTCACTCGATCTATTGGATGTGCATGCTGCACGCTATAGGCTTCAATGATCAGCAAATCCCCTCTCTGCTGTGTCACGGCTGGTGGAACATCAAAAAGAAGGCGGATGACGGTAGCGCAGGGGCAGGGTCCGAAAAGATGTCCAAGTCGCTCGGCAATGTTGTCGATCCAGTTGCCCTTGTAGATACCTTCGGGCAGGACGCTATTCGCTACTACCTCGTTCGCGATATTCACACTGGTCGCGACTCAGATTACGACATCGATCGTTTAGTCATGCTTTTCAATACAGAACTGGCAAACAATCTGGGCAACCTCTGCAATCGAGCGTTGAATATGACCAAGCGATACTGCGGAGGTAAGACTATAGCATCAGAGTATGATGACGAAACCAGCCAGCAACTCCGAGCCTCCCTAGATACGCTGCTGGAGAAATATCGCCATCACATGGATCGCTACGAAATTTCTTTTGCGCTCGAAGCATTGATCGAGTTCATCTCAGGAACCAATGTCTACGCAGAGCACCACAAGCCATGGGAAATAGCTAAGGATGAAAGCAAGGCTGACCAGCTACGCACCGTACTCGCCCACATGGTCGAGGCTGTCGCGCAGGCAAGTGTCTTGTTAAAGCCGATTATCCCATCTGCATGTGAGCGCATTCAAGCACAACTCAATGCTGATCATCTCAACAAGCTTTCGTTGTCCGATCTCCGCTGGGGCATCTTACCCATTGGCCAAGAGCTTTCCAAACCTAAGCCCGTGTTCCCGAGGATTCAGCTCGAGGATTAATTGCCATTGGTTGGCATCTATCGCAATCAGCCTGTTTGGCTGTTCCGTTGAGCAATTACATGCTCGAGACTATTAACGACGGCGGCTACACTCACCTCGCGTTGACATCGCAAGTCTAGGGGACATTTTGGGTCAAAGCAGGGACTGCATGCCACATGCTCCCTGACCACATCACTTTGTTTACCCAGTGGCCTCTTCCATTCTGGTGCATTTGGCCCAAAAATAACCGTAGCGGGCAGCCCAACATGAGCCGCCACATGTGCCAACTCGCCATCGCAAGCAAGCAGAGCACTCGATTGCGCTAATGAAGAAAACACGTCTCTATGAGAATGATCAAAGAGGGTGAAGTTATCCTTCTTCATAAGCTCTTTGATAAGCTCAGAATTTTTCGCCCCTCCCTTTGAGCCCCTATCGTATAGCATCCAAGATACGCCTTTGTAACGAGCTTCAATCGCTGCGACAACCTCATAGAAGCGCGCCAGAGGCCATTGATACGAACTTCCATATTCAGAGAACGGCGCAATCGAAATCTCAAGCTGTTTATCCACAGTCGGCAGAGATGGTTTTTTAAAACTTGATCTTACAAAAGCATCGATCCCAAGTTGATTGACTAAGCCAAGGTAATACCTCACTCGATGTTGAATTGGTCCCGGTTGCGAATCAAGCTCTGCCATATCAGTGAGGAATGGCTTAAGCTCGTCTACTGAATATCCCACACGCTGACCAATACCTGTTTTGCCGAGTTTAGTCGTTGCTTTAGCTGCATTGCCAGCTTCCCACAGAATCGCCGAATCAAACTGAACCGAAGACCCCTCAAGCAGAGTAGCAATCGTCTTTGCTGACGCACACTGCTCATACTCGATGATAGAAATAAGTTCATCGAGCCCATACTGCCATAACGTCACTTGGGACCTCGGGCATAAAATAGCGATACTAGCCTCAGCCGAATGATGACGTAAGGCACGAACCGCTGGCACTGAGAAACATGCCTCCGTAAAACACTGGGGAGAAACAATACACCAATGAGAACCGGCCAATGTTATGGCTAGTTGTTCCGCTGAGGAACCTCTATCGACGTGCGTTGACATGACATAGAGTAGCGTCTCAGGTCAAAACCTGTCAACGACCCCTTAACAAAGACTATCAATGACGATATAAATATCTAGCCACCTCGATTACCGCTTTCCATCATGCAAAATAAGCTTAGATTACATCTATGATAAATACATTGATGAGATCCTTGCCTTTGAAAATGGCCTTTCTCCTTTTATTAACTCTGCAGACTGCCGGCGCCCAACAGACAGCCAGCAATCCTCTCGCTCCTCTCCAGCCAAGTTCCACAGGGTCCCTGCCTCAAGAAACATACAGGTCCGTTGTTCGAATAGAGGTAGCAACACAAGTTCCAAACTACCGCGAGCCATGGAAAGCCGGGCGCTTCAGTGGCGGCATCGGCACAGGCTTTCTGATCGGGCCCAATTTATTTTTAACCAATGCCCACGTGGTTTCTAACGCGCGCCGCCTGTTAATTACGATGCATGGTGCAGCACGAAAACACCCAGCCAAGATTCTCCACATTGCGCACGACTGCGACCTTGCTCTACTCGAAGTTGATGACTTCACCCCCTTCGCAGGCTTGCATCACTTCCAGATAGGAGGCGTGCCTAAGCTTGAAAGCCAGGTTCGTGTCATTGGTTATCCTGTGGGAGGCAACCGTATTTCAGTGACACGCGGAGTGGTATCCCGCATCGACTTCAATACCTATAGCCACTCTAGATCGGACCAGCACCTTGTGGTGCAAATTGATGCAGCCATCAACCCAGGGAACTCTGGAGGCCCAGTATTACAAGATGGCAAAGTAGTCGGCGTTGCCTTCCAAGGTCTTCGTTCAGCAGACAACACAGGCTACATGATTCCAACACCTGTGGTAAGACGTTTCCTCACAGATATTAAAGATGGCAGCTATGACAAATATGTGGATTTAGGCATCTCTGATTTTCCGATGTTTAATCCCGCGATGCAAAAGAAGTTCGGACTCAGCCCAACTTCACCTGGCGTGTTAGTTGCTGCCGTCACGCCAGATGGGCCTTGCGATGGTGTGCTGCAAAAAAATGATATCCTCACAGCGATCAATCGCAACGATGTTGATGCCGCCGGAAACATTCTCATTGATGGTGAAAAAGTAAACATGAATGAAATTGTGGAGAGAAAATTTTCAGGAGATAAAGTAACTCTGAGTGTAATCCGTGATGGAAAATCTATGGATGTCACGTGCACTTTGAAGCCATTTCCGCCAAGTCAAATGTATGCTGTTCAATATGATGTCAAACCGCGTTACACAACTTTCGCAGGCCTCGTAATTCAGCCGCTAGATCGCAACCTATATTCCGCACAAAACCTAACCAACACTAGAGTAAGGCGTTTATTCAGTCACTATCTTGATGAGGCTATATTCAAAGAGCGTAAAGACATCGTTATACTAACTCGTGTATTAAGTGATCCCATCAACACACATCTTAATGGGCACGTTGGCAAAGCCATCAAATCGATCAATGGAGTCAAGGTTAGCTCTCTCGAGCATGCTCACGATCTACTCCACCCAGAAGAGCTTCCTGAATTCTTTGTCATTCGCTGTGAAGGGATCGAGAGACCCATCATTATTCCTGGCAACACTGCGGAGGAGGCGAGCCAACGCACCCAAAGCAGCTACGGCATCACCAGTCCAGCTAACCTCGACCATTAAACTTACATATTTACCTTATTGTTATGAATCAAAAATACAGCTTTTACGCCCTCTGTTCATCGCTCCTCTTTGTTTTAACGAGCTGCTACGACGAGGATTCTTGCCACGAGAAACAAAGCTCACATGAGTCGAAGCTACAATCGAGTGTTGAAAAAGAAAGTTCAGAAAAATCTGCGATTAGGCAATCTCTGGTTCGAATCAATTCTACCATCCAAGTCTGGAGCGCATCTCAGCCCTGGGACAAATCAGCACCCAAGAAGCGAAGAGCTCTGGGGGCCGTATTGTCAGGTAACCGTGTTCTCACAACCGCTGAAATGGCAGCTGATGCAACTTACATAGAATTGGAAAATGCTGATAACACTCGCATAATTCCTGCAAAGGTTGTGGCGATCGACTACGAGGCCAACCTCGCTCTGCTTGAGCCAGACAATGGTGATGCCGATTCTTTTTTTAAAGACCTCAAGCCACTTAGTCTTGGTTCTTCCGCAAAGATTGGCGACCGAGTCGACGTGTGGCAACTTGAGGACAATGGCATGCCCATCGTAACCGATGCAGTCATTCAGAGCGTTGATATTGTCTCAAGCTTTGCTAATGGTCATTTCTTTCTCACTTATGAAGCAAAAGGCTCTATGCAGAGCGCCTCGAACAGCTTTACCGTTCCAGTCATTCGTAACGGCAAGCTACTTGGTTTATTAAGTAGTTACGATTCCAAGGATCAAATTGTCGACATCATCGCCCCCGAAATCGTTCAGGCCTTCATTGCTGACACCTCAGACGGTGATTACGTTGGATTTCCCTCCCTAGGCATCGGTATTACCAGTACCGTTGATCCGAGCTTTCGAGATTGGCTGAAACTCTCAGACGATCTGGGTGGCCTATACATAACGAAAATCCGCAAAGATAGCGCGGCACAAAAAGCGGGTCTCAAAAAAGGTGATGTTATCATCAACATCAACGACAAAGCCATTGGACGACGAGGTTATTATAGTGACGATCAATATGGGCAGCTTTACTGGAGCCACCTCATCAGAGGTTCACTTAAGCAAGGTGACATCGTAGATCTGACTATTTTGCGTGACGGTGAACAGAAGCAGATAACCGCCACCCTAACCCGACCAGAGGAGCCACTTGTTACCCGATACAGTTATGATCAAGCTCCGCTCTACTTGCTGAAAGGTGGCCTCATTTTTCAAGAACTTACAGCAACATACCTAAAAGCATTCGGTAAAGAATGGCAGAGCAAAGCGCCACTTAATCTTTTAGATATCATGATGACTCCTGAAGATTACGAACAAGATCGCAACAAAATTGTGTTTCTCAGTGCTGTCATTCCTACCCCTGCCACAACAGGCTACGAGCGTTTACGTAACTTCATCATTAATAAAGTAAACGGACACACTGTTGCCGATATTTCCTCACTAATTAATGCATTCAAGCAAGCAGGAGCAGATGGTCTACATACTATTGAATTTGCGAAAGGCCCTCCCATAACAATTTATCTCGACGCTAAATTATCCGATACTGTCGATGCCGAATTACTGAAAAGAGGCATCCCTGCTTTGTCTAGAGAGTAGAAAATCAAGATGCCAGACCAGGTGTAATACAAAATGAAAACTCAAATCCACATCAAGCTATACGACATATTGCGCCGTCGCATAAGCTCAGGTGTATGCATCATATCTATTTTGTTTCTAGCAGTGTCTGCAGATGCTCAGAGATTTGAACTCTCAGCGAATCTTGACTCTCTTGTCAATCTTCCTGGTGCATACAAAATCACCCCTGAAGATCTCGAAAAGGAGTTCAATAACAAGCAATTTAACAATAACCCCTATTTCCAATGGCTCAGCGAAAGCAAGAATCGTGCAATCTTCAAGCGTTCCCCGGCAGCTAACATCACAGTCAACCTGACCATTCTTGACGGGAACATTCCGTTGGATGAGCTCATCGTTGATTTTGATAACGGCAAGTTCCTCGGCGTGACCATATCTCTTTTCAACCGCGGCGATGGTGGCGAGATCAGCGATACTGAGTTTACTCGACGTTTTGTTGAAACCGGGAAACATCTCGGTATACAGCTACAAACTCGCCCCCGTAAGCGCAAAGGCAACATCAGAAAAGGTATTATGACAGATGGCTACACTTGGTCATCTGCGCGGGGTAAGGCTGTTCTGCTATGCAATCCTGACGTTGAAGACCACAACAACCCCAAAACAAAGGAATTTATTCGAATGCGACTCGCGAGAAAAGACGCTAAAGGGATCTATGAAGCCGCCCTCAAGGAGAGATCTCAAGCGACTGTGCGAAAATCACGGTTAGCCGCCAACGTGCGAGAAAATGATGGTTACGTATCCATCTCAGGACTCCCCATGGTCGATCAGGGAAACAAAGGGTATTGCGTAGTCGCATCCGCTCAGCGCCTCTTCGAATATTACGGTATTGCATGTGACATGCACCAACTTGCTCAACTTGCTCAATCAGACCCCGACAAAGGCACAAACAGCCTCTACATTAATCAGCAACTGGGGCGCATCGACTACTTGTTTAAAACGAGATTCAAATGCTTAGCCGTATCGCACCAGGGCAAAATGGTAGAGCTCAAAGACGACAAGTATGTCGGTAAAGAAATACCTCGTAGATCCTATGACAAATTTATCACCACCAATATTAAAAAGGGTATCCCCCTACTTTGGTCTATGCAACTTGGCCTGAAGCCCGAGAACCCTAGGATAAACCCGCAAACATCTGGTGGTCACATGAGAATAATTCATGGATACAATATAGTGGAAAATAAAATCGTCTTCACCGACTCTTGGGGAGCGGGACACAACTTCAAGACCATGGATGCTGATGACGCCTATGATGTAACTCAAGGCCTCTATGTGATGACCCCTACGACGAACTAACCCGCCCAAGAGCTAATTTGCACCATCTTCACCCTCAAGCTTCCGCGCCCATAGCCAGAGAATATCTGACAACCGGTTTAGATAACGACAAGCCAGGACTGGGCTCTCGCCTCCAAGTGCCCAAGCCGAAAGCTCAGCACGCCTGCATACCGTGCGAGCAACATCCATATGTGCCGCTCCAACGTGGCCACTGGCACCAGGCCTAGCCCATCCAGTAAATTCTGTTGGCATATCTACAGCAACAGACTCAAGCCAGTCGACATCCGCTTGATCAACGGTAGGATAACCATCAGCCAAATACTTGTCACGATTGACTGCGGGCACCGACAGCAAACCCATCAGAGCTACCAGGTGCCCTTGAATAGTATCAATCTGACCAGATATTTCCTCAGAAACACCAGAAACACGCACCAAGCCCAGTGACGAGGTTAACTCATCCACTGTACCACATGCGACTACCTCGGCCGAAACCTTGGATATACGACCACCATACATAAGATCGGTTTGGCCATCATCCCCTCTGCGCGTTATAATGCTCATGCCCTTTTCATAGCATAAGCGAGCACTGAAGGGCTATCAAATTACTTGCCCCTCATTAGAATAGATCTAGCATCACGCATTGTCATCACACGCATTCAAGCCTGTCAGCTACACACATCGACCACCCTACCACGCCAAATGGAAACAATATCCCAGAATACAATCAAACTAGCCTGCCTGGACGGTCAGGCTGAGATATTCCACAGTATTCAAGGCGAAGGAATTAGCATGGGCGTGCCATCTATTTTCGTCAGAGCCTCACTATGTAACCTGCACTGCGTGTGGTGTGATACAGATTATACGTGGAATTGGGAAAACACACCTTGGAAACACGAAAAGGACTCAGATTCAAATTACCAAAAATTCAAAAAAAAAGATTACCTTATCGAGCTAGATACCCGTGAAGTGGCTGAAAAAATAGCTGCCCTACCCTGTCACAACATCATCATTACTGGTGGTGAGCCGCTTCTTCAAGATACGGCGTGGCAATCTGTCATTGAGCATCTAACGAATATAAATTCCGACTATCGATTTGAAGTGGAAACCAATGGCACACTAGCTCCAAGCATGAGACTAGATGCCATGATTCACCAATATAATGTATCACCTAAGTTGGCTAATTCAGGAAATACTTCAAGCTCACGCATCAACGGTCAATCACTAGCTCATTTTGTCGGATCTAAGAAAGCTTGGTTCAAATTCGTCATTTCCTCAGAAGCCGATCTGGCTGAGGTAAATCAGCTCATCGCAGATCACCACCTGCCTCAGAACCGAGTTCTTTTAATGCCAGAGGGAAGAGATGACGCCACTCTTATGCATCGGCGCACTTGGCTTGCTGAAATATGCCGTGATCAAGGATTGCGCTTCAGCGACCGGCTTCACATTCAGCTCTGGGGTAGTAAGCGCGGGGTTTGATTTTTTTCATAAATTAGATGCAACTACTCGCCACTGCAGCGGTTTAAACTACATAATGCCTTCCATGCCTTCAGAACATAAAGATGATGCAGTATCTCCAGATGAGCACCAAGATCCTCTGTGGCAGCTACTGGAAAGAGCAACCACCAAAGAGCCTAGTGCCTTTTTTGCACGCAATACGCTCAGAGCAGCTCGACTTCAAGCTGTTGCTTCACCTACCCTTGGCCATCGCTTCAAATCCCTCTTCACAACACAACAAGTTACTAAAGCTGTTTGTTTGGGCTTAGTAATCGTCACCGCCTTTTTAGTTTGGCCGAATCAGGAATCAATAAGTAACGATTCAGTCGGCTCTTCTCACACTACCAATCAACCATTCGACACAATTTCAGAAAGCTCAGCCACAGCAACGCTTAACGATTTCATCATCGAAGAAAGTCTCAATGCTGCTGCCGAAGACCCATCGATATACACGCGTGATGAAATCGTAGCAATGATCGGCTTTTAATTACGACAGCCTACCCACTATTTCACGCTACATATCATTACAAAAAAGACCTTCGCCTATTCAAGCGAAGGTCTGAAATGTATTGGGCAATATACGTAGAATGCTCTGCTGGCTAGCAGCCGTAGACGGCCTCCTCGCAGAGAGTTTCCTCGATGCGAAGTAACTGATTATACTTAGCGATTCTGTCTGAGCGGCTCATCGAGCCTGTCTTAATTTGGCCAGCGTTGGTAGCCACAGCAATATGAGCAATCGTGCTGTCCTCAGTTTCTCCGGAACGGTGAGAAATGACGGAGTTGTAGCCATTGACTTTACCAAGCTCAATGGCGTCAAGAGTCTCAGTGAGCGTTCCGATTTGGTTCACCTTGATAAGAATAGAATTGGCTACACCCAGATCGATGCCCTTTTGCAGGAAATCAACATTGGTAACAAAAAGGTCATCACCGACGAGCTGGACTTTATCACCGATCTTATCTGTAAGAACCTTCCATCCATCCCAGTCGTTTTCGTCACATCCGTCTTCGATAGAATCGATTGGATACTTCTCACAAAGCTCTGCAAGATAAGCTGCCTGCTCTTCTGAGTTACGCTTAGCTCCACCCTCACCTTCAAACTTCGTATAATCATATACACCATTTTCAAAAAATTCAGAGGAGGCACAGTCCAAGGCAAAAGTGATATCTTCACCCACCTTATAACCAGCTTTTTCAACTGCCTGAGAAACAGTATCAAGAGCGTCTTCCGTACCTTCAAACTTTGGAGCAAAACCACCTTCGTCACCCACCGCAGTACTGAGACCACGATCGTGAAGAACTTTCTTCAGGTTATGGAATACCTCAGCGCCCATACGGATTGCTTCTTTGAAGCTAGGTGCGCCTACTGGGCGAATCATGAACTCCTGAAATGCGATCGGAGCATCTGAGTGAGATCCGCCATTGATGATGTTCATCATTGGCACGGGCAATGTTTTTGAGTTTGGACCACCCAAATACTTATAGAGGGGAAGACCTGCTGCTGCTGCAGCGGCGCGAGCTGATGCTAGCGAAACACCGAGAATTGCATTAGCCCCAAGGTTCTTTTTGTTAGGTGTTCCATCAAGCTGAATCATCGTTTTATCGATGAATGTCTGATCAGTAGCATCCTGGCCAAGCAGAGCTGGTGCAATCTGCTCATTGACGTTGGCTACCGCCTTGAGGACACCTTTGCCCAGGTAGCGTTGCGGGTCTTCATCACGAAGCTCACATGCTTCGTGCTCTCCTGTAGAAGCACCTGATGGGACTGCGGCACGACCAAAGCCGCCGCCTGCGAGATGCACATCTACTTCTACAGTGGGATTTCCACGAGAATCAATGATCTCGCGGCCGATAATGTTGGTAATTGTCGTATCTGACATGTTCAATATTTGTTTATAGATTGTTTGGAAATATTAGCAGTATGGAGTGATACTTTTAATGGTTAGAAAGCGATTTTTCTCTGTTTCCATATCACGCACTTCGAGACGATCCCCCTCTTTTGCTCCTACTAAGGTCATCCCTATGTCAGATAGGTATGAAACTATGTTGTCCTCTGGAATCGAGTCCCATGCACCAAGTATGGTGTAGGTGACAGCATTACCATTATCATCCTCAAGTTTGGCTACCGTGCCTATATTAACTTGTGATGTATCTGCATTTTTAAAATCAGTTGCCTGCACATGCACCAACTCTTTCTCAAGCTGAGACTTTCGGCGCATCAAGACAGCCTGCATTTGCTTGGCTGCTTTGAATTCGAAATTCTCACGAAGGTCGCCATAAGATCTAGCAACTGCGATTTCTTTAGTGTTTTCAGGAATTTTGACTTTGATAACTTCATCAAGATCCTTTTTGCGTTTTTCGATGCTTTTGTGTGAGGAGATCACACCCTCCACTTTTTTCTCGAACTCGCCAGTCACTAAGTCTTGAGTTGCTGGACATGCCTTGATTACCCGGGCCATCAGAGACTTACGGTCTAGGTCTGTGAAAACTGGACTGTTGTATAACTTGCGGCCAAACTGCCTCGCCTCTGCCTCCTCAGCATCTGTGAGCAAATCTGCAATCAGCGTCTTATCGTTCATCAATAAGGTGCGCAGTCTTGCGCTCTTGCTTGGCCCATCGGATACATGATCTCTGTCTAGAAGATTAAGAATTGAGTTGCCGGTCTCAAAAGAAAACACAACTGCCGCTGATTTCTCTCGCTCTCGACAAATCCAAATCAAAGCGTCTGGACCAAGGCTACGATTAGCAATTGCTTTCTTCAAGTGGTCTTCAAATTGCTCGTCTGCACCACTTTCCTGCAGGTATTTAGCAATTTCGGTTACTCCCCGGGAGCCGACAGCATCAAAAACAGCAAGAAGTTTTTCGACCCATGTATCTCCAAATGCATCTGGAAAACTCTGGAAAATACTACGTTGTGTGGCTGCAGATCGGCCTTTCAAATTTTCAACCAAACGCTCTTCCTCTGTTGTCAGAACATCAGCAAGGCGCAAATCACTGTCAGCTAAGTCAATACTGTCAAACTGATCAATGATCTCATCACGAGCTACGAGAAACTCAAGGACCAGAGTTAGGTGAAGTTTACGTCCCTTTGAACAAAAGCTGTTGATATCCTCAATCAAGGTGACTAACGGAGAATCGTCTTCTTTGAATACAGAAAGATTTTTGCGGATATTTTCAAGCGCTTTAACCTTCGCCTTGGGATCACGAGTATCGGTGAAATCAGCAATCAACATTGCCGCTGGGCTTGCTGACTCCGCACGTAATACAAGTGGGTCTGTGCGTTTACTTGGAACTGAGAAAACGTGGCTTTCACGCATTGCCTTTTTCGCCTTGTCCCACCACTTCTTATATTCTTCGGTTGGAACCACACTGCCGCTCAACTCCCGATCGAGCTGGTCTAACATCATGCTACCACCATGACTGACAAGTGTGCGCTTTACTAATTCAGCAGGATCATTTTTGACCAGGTCTCTCAATTCATCAATGTTTTCAAGCTTGCGTGCACTGAAATGCTCAGCGTCAAGCGGCTCAGTTTTTTGAATCGCAAACTGCAGCGCCATCTCTTGATCTGGCTGCTTTTCAAAATCAATAACTACCTTAGCTCGAGACAAATCCCAGCTCTTCACCTTGCCAGCTCCCCAATTCTTATGTGTACAGAAATTTCCTGGTGAAATTTCAGATAATCTTTCGCCAACGGGCTGCGGGATACGTCCCGCCTCAACAAGCTTCGCTACATCTGGGTGCATGCCCCCACCATTAAAAATGGATCGACAAATAGCAACCTAATTCTTGCACCATCCGCACTCAACTAACGCTCATCACAAATGCTAACTATGCTTCTAGAATCATTGTTTGAAGCTGTCGGCAAAACCATTCTTAGCCTTGGGAACATATCGCTGCCTGTATCTTTGGCGATTTTCTGATGATTTTTTAATAGAATCCTTAAGTATGCTGATACTATCACGCCAAACAGTCGGCACTTTGGCAATATCCTCATCCTTACTGATATAGCCATTGTATGTTTCAACACCCTTGGCGGATTCAACACGGAGCCATGGCTTACCTTCTCTGAAAGAGAGCGTCGCCGTGCTCTTACCGTCGCCGATGGAGGCTGACAAATCTCTATCATACGCCCTGTGTACATTCGCAGTCACACTCTCCACAAACATGACGGCATCTTTCTTTTTTCCGTCTCTGTAATATGTCACAGAAACTTGACCTTTATTGTGTGGCATTGATAACAAAGTATTGAGCTGCTGACCATTAACGACCCATTGATCATCGACCTTACTGATAATGTCCAGTGGTTCCAAACCAGCAGCCTCAGCGGCTCCCGCTTGGTCGAGTTCCTTGAGTAAGAGTCCACTACCTTGTCGAACCTCAGGTAAGTCGGCATAATGAGCTTCATCTAATTTCTCGACAACCATTCCATGCTCGGTGAGCTCGATTTCATTTACCTCTTTCGAGTCCTTGCTCTGCTCAAGGGAATCTCTGCCCATCTTGATTGAGCTAACCACAGCCTTGGTAATTTGTGGCGCCTTCGGTTGTTTAACTGGAGCGACCTTAGCTGGCACTGCTGACAACGGCCTGAGAGAAACCTCTAACAATCCTATCTTAGTTGCTAAACTAACCGAACTAACCACCATTAAAGCTAATACTGCAGCGATACGCCATTGACTTAAATGATACCAGCTCACCGCAGAATCGACAGCATGCCCATCACATGCATCATCAAAATCGTTAGCCCCCCCTTCTTGAGATAGCCGATCTATGACGACGTCCATTTGGTTCAAGCCCTGCTGGCTCACAGATGAGGGGATCAGCTCCGAAAGCTTATTTTCTATTGATTGTATATCAGACATATTAACCTAGACGTTCTTGCTTAAGAGTTTCTAATTTTCGTTCTAATTGTTCCAGCGCATAGCGATATCTTGATGCTGCTGTATTGGGTGAAATCGACATCGCTTCCGCAATTTGGCCGAAGGTTAAACCTCCCCATATTTTCAATGTGACCACTTCTCTAAGCTTTTCGCCGAGCTTTTCAACAGCCTGCCTGAGCATGAGGGCCTCATCATCGTTTTCCGCATTAGTATCAAGCCAGTAGTCCTCTTGGTCATGCAGATAAATAACGGCCTCCTCCTTTCGCTTTTTTCGCCCCGCTTTTTTATGATGGTCCATTGCCACAAAGCGCAGCACCGAATAAGCTAACGGTAGATCTGGGGGCACATTGCCCCGTTCTTCTTGATAGCCCCAAAGCCGAATAAGACCATCTTGAATAATATCCTCAGCATCTTGCCGGCTCTGACTTCTCTGACGTGCATAGATATACAAGCGTGAGCTGTGCTCTCTAAGCCAGCGTTTCCATGCTCTGGAATGCATATCTGAAGATTTAACCATTCATTTGTATAATGCCAGTGAGACAAATGATTGTCTGTAAATAATTTAAATATCGCTTTCGTCACTGCCAACCATGGTGCGTATCGCCTGATTGACCTCCGATACTGAAGATACAGTCACCGTGTTAGCAATGAATACAGGCTGCTCCGCCACCGGAACCCGATCTCTACCATGAGATCCCTTTATGAGACTAGCATCGAGTGGGATCACATCCAACAATGCACGTAAACCTAGTTTTTTCTTGAGTAAAAAAGATGCAATTTTTGCTTTTGGGAAAGCCAATTCAGGATTGATAAATAATTCCACGGGATCGTATCCAGGTTTGCGATGAATATCGACACACCGCGCAAAATCAGGAGCCTTCTCATCATCCTCCCAATAATAATAAGTAAACCATGCATCACTTGCAGAAACTGCAATCAAGTCTCCTGCTCTCTCTGCTGCGACACCAAGCCCCCATATGTCGCTGGGAACCCTGACTTCTTCCACCCCGTCCAAGCCATGCAATAGCTCAACCACCTCGTCACGAATCGTTTCGTCATTGATGTAAATATGAGCTACCTGATGATCAGCAACAGCAAACACACGACAAGCTCCACAATCAAGAGTCTCCAGGCCTAGCTCATCCTTCACTTGAATCCAACCCCTCTTGCGAAACTCTCTATTCAAGTGAACCACACGATTAACTTCAGATATACCGTACTCCGATAACACCACAACCTCGATCTCGCGTTCTTCATAGAAGGCAATCAAGTCTCCCACTACTTGATCAATTGCCTGTAATTCAGGCTCAACCTCCTGAGCCCCCGGCCCATACTTCTGCAAGCAATAGTCCAGATGAGGCAGATAAACGAGATTCAGAGTCGGCTGCTCAGCCGCTTCAATCCACTTTGCAGACTCAGCAATCCACTGAGATGATCGAATACCTGCAGCAGGCCCCCAGAAAGCAGGAAATGGAAAATCTCCTAAATCGGCTTTCATGCTCTCCCGCATATTCATAGGCTGGGTGTGAATATCAAAAACCTTCCTGCCGTCTGCAGGATACATTGGGCGTGGCGTGGCAGTAAAATCAGCACTTGAATACATATTGTACCACCAAAACATATTGGCACATTTAGCATCCGAATGATTACTCTTGATCTGGTCCCAAATTTTTTCCCCGTGAACCTGATGGTTACTTTGTTTCCAAAACCTTACTTCAGCAAACTCACGATCATACCATCCATTACCGACAATGCCGTGCTCTCCAACTTCAGTTCCGGTCAAATAGGTTGATTGGGCAGTGCAAGTTACCGCAGGGAAAGAAGGCGGAAAAGAGCTCAGCTGACATTTATCAGCAAATGCCTTGATTGCTGGTGTTTTATCACTGATCAAGCCCTGTGTCAGACCGACAACATTAATAACTGCTACACGATTCATCATCCGTTTAGGTTGATACCATTTTTATATACCACCTATGTTTAATTGAGAAAGCTCTGGTTCATAACGCATACAAATGACAGCAATAAAGAACCTTACCTTCTTGTAGGATACTTAATGTCTGGGCGTTTAGATGCCGACGGAATCGACTTTTTGGGCGATTTTGAATCCTTTCTTTCAACAGGTTTGGGCGGAAGCACACCATCGGCAAACTCTCGCGCCGCTGGGGCAACATCGTAACGCCGCTCCATATCTTCTTGGACATCTAGTTGGCTGGTATGACCACCAACAATCTTGGGCTGAATGAAAACCAAAAGCTCACGGCGCTCTACACTTTTTCGAGTTCGACTAAAGAGCCTCCCAATACCTGGGATTCTACTTAACACAGGGACACCACTCTTAGAATTACGCTCAACCTCGGTAACCAAGCCCCCGATAACTACAGTAGTGTTATTTTTCACCGTCACCGTCGTTGTCACGGTCTCCGTGCCAATAGTCGGCACTGTGAGGTCTCCAATCGTCTGATCCTCACCGACTGTATCATTGATCAGCGAAATACGCAGTGTCACCTCATCTTCCGAATTAATGAGTGGAACTACCTCAAACCGAAGCAACACATCTCTATATTCAATGTTTGTGCTTTGCCCTGTCGTTCCACTATTAAATTGATTGGTCGGAACAGCGATACTACTTCCCGAAGAGATTACAGCTTTTCGATTGTTAGCCGTGTAAACCGTTGGCCTTGATAAAATTTTAAAGTCTGAACTACTTTCAAGGGCTCGAATCACGCCAGTGAAATCATTGATTCTACCATAGATATTCAAGCCTCTAGCAAAGTCATCAGCCACCGCCGTATTTAAACCCACGTTCGAGAGCAACTCTGCGAATGCAGGCAAGGGTCCACCGCCACCAGTAGAGCCTGCGGCATCTCTATCTCCCCCTCGTGCAATAGCCCCGAGACTTACACCAATGTCCGTGCCGTTGCCTAGCGACGCTTCGCCAAATACAGTAGAAATCATGACCTGTTGAGGTCGCCCATCCAGTTTGTCAACCAGTTCAGTCACAATACGCACACTTTCTGGAGTTCCTTGAACCAAGATGCTGTTTGCCAAGTTATCAGCAACAATGAAAGTTTTACCAACCACAATAGACTCGGGCACATCACTAACATTAAATTCCTCGACCGACTCAACATTACCGGTGCGTGAATTACCTCGATCACTACCATTGGACGACCGACCAGACTGGTTACGTGACTGGTTTTGACGGGCGTTGCCCTGACGGTTAGGGGTCTCATTACCAGAGCCATTGTGTGCCTCCAGCGCATCAGCTGCTATTTGCAAAAAGTCACTGGCTATGATAAAGCGCAACTTCCTCTTGTAGAATGAATTTCGATTAGGTGGGGCATCAAACTGACGCACAAGCCCCTCAACAAAGACAATATCAACAGGCCTCCCCATGAGGAAGATCTTATTCAGTCGTGGATCAGGAACAATTTGAACTGGAATCTCTTCACCAGCTGCTGATACGGGAACACCAACTGATGGACTTGGTGCATCTACTTTGGGCTTAGCCGCTCCTACTTTGGTCACCCCCGCTGTCGTATCACTCTGCTGTTGAGCATTCATGATTTCATTGAGCGTTGCTGCAATATCCTCAGAATCAGCATACTTTAGCTGCACCCATGCGGTAGCAACATTGCCTGTAGGAACATCAATGTATCTTTGTTGATTAATGAGCTTACGAACAAAAGTTGATTTGCCCGTAATGAGTATGGCGGAAGCATTTGGCACAGCCGCGATTTTCGCGCCAGGCCCCAAACCATGGATACTTTGAGTGAATGTCCTCACTGCCTCCTCAGGCTTGATGAAATTCAACTTCATGAAATACGAGATGTAATCGTCCCCCTCCGGGATTTTACTCGCATCATCGATGATATCTTCAAGTTCAGCAGGGCCGTTGGCTCCACTACCCTGTGCCTTTGGCAACAGCTTCACCTCATTGACACCACTAGGAACGAATACATAACCCTCCATGCCAAGGACTTTGACAAGTAAACTAGCCGCCTGCTCATTAGTGAGAGGCCCACGCTGAAAAAACCTAATTTCAAGA
Organism: Oceaniferula sp.; assembly: GCA_965656385.1. Lineage (GTDB taxonomy): Bacteria > Verrucomicrobiota > Verrucomicrobiia > Verrucomicrobiales > Akkermansiaceae > Oceaniferula. Next base: position 6,418 of record CBFHKM010000004.1, on the reverse strand, counting down.
TCCTGTGTCGCGGAACTAAGCAGCACACGTTGGCCGGTATATTTAGAATACTCGTCTGCGACATCTTGATCATCCCAATTGCTTCCATCGATGATCTCTCCTTTTTTTGCGGCCATTGCCATAGGCCCACTGTTCGCATCTATTTTGGGGATGATCCTGCGTGCTGATGCTGGTTTAGGCCCTTGCTGCCCTATCGGCTGAGCCGCTCCGGCTGGCACCACTGGAGCCACTGGGGCAACTGGAATACCTTTGTTAGCCGATGCTTGTTCAGGTTTCCCCACCTGGGGCTGAGCTTTACCCACTGCATTGGGAGCACCATCATCCGCAACTTGAGTATGCCCGGTAACCGAAAAGGCAATACTGGTAAGAATGGATAAAAAAATCTTCATAGATAACGTTGGTTTAAAATCGCTTAAGGCTTATTCTCTTTTGAAGTGTATCGCTTTCGTACTGGACGAACAACACCGCCTTTGCTGGGAGCTGCAGGCTGAACAATCCTGGGCTTATTCGAACCAGCCTGTTTCACTCGGCTGGACTTGGTCTGCCCTGATGCCGATGACCTCACCTTAATAAGGTTCTCATCATATGAAATCCAAGCGGTTTGAGATCCTTGACGAACCCGCACTTTCGAAGCCTTTGGGTCAGCCATATTTTGATCCACCTCCAGTAATTCAAAGCCGTCTGCAGAAAATCCGGGTAAAAACCGCACCCGATTTTTTCGATCTTTTTTGTTAATCAAAGTAACTGCCCAACCTTTACCGTCGGTATTGGGGCGGATACTACCAAGCATCCAATCCTTCTCCAGTGGAGATGTTACTCGGGATACACTCGACGACGCCCGAATGGTGAAAGGCGATCGTGACACTAAAACACTAAATTGGGATGCGCTTGGTTTGCGAGGAGGCGTCGCGAATGACACATCGACAAACATCAATCCCATAAGGACTGTCATAAGACATAGGATAGATAATGTGTTACGCATGGAATGACTGAAGAATGTATAACTGAAATAACGCCTGATTGTCAGTAAATTGTTTGTTTAATGTGTAGATCACTCCAAAAAATCAGAGAATCGCCCCCTTACTCGTTCAGAATTGGCTCATCCTCTCTTTCAGGACGAAACCATTGCGTAATTTCAAGTTCACAATCAATACGCGTAGGATCGTCACGTTGGGGGCTAATTCGCACAAAGGTGACTGATCGACTGAGATCTGGGTTCTGTAAATCAGTGAGCCACTTATAGAGTTGCTCATCCATTGCATTGGCAGTCACCTTGACCAGTGCGCTGCGATAGGCACCAGCTTCTTCTGTGTCGGCACGCTGCGGACTGGGCCGCTTCGACAGAGCTACGCCATGACGATTAGCAGCCTCTTCAGTAAATGCCGCAAGATCGGCTCCAATATTTGCATGCACACCTATTACAGGCTGGTTATTTGCCAGCCATTCAACGTCGTCAGCCTTCGACTCCCACATGGCTAAATCTTGCTCCATCAAGTTCAGTTTCTTGGCGCCAATATCCAGCTGACTTCGCTTTTTTTGCATCGCGGCATTAAAAGACGTAAACAAGAAAATATTGATGACCATGAAAGCCACACCAAAAAGCAGCAAAATAAGATTTTTCTCTCGTGAATTCATGATTACATGCCCCCTTTCAACTTACCTTCGTAATTAAATTTCCAACGATCTGTCTTGCGATCATCTTCCGCTGGGGGCAACGACCATTCATAATCTTTAAGCGCACGCCTTATTTTCTCGGAATAACTACTGGTCGTCTTGAGCTCAGAAGATTCTCCACGAATCACGATACGCTCGCGACTAGCCTCAAAAACCTTAAACCGCAGATCTTGTGATGGAGGAATAATCGTGGCCGTTCTGTAGAGTAACTGAATCGGCCAATTCTGACTTTCCACCACTGCCGCCAACTGCTGCCAATCGGCGTTAAATAGAGCGATTTCGGCGTGATTGGTCCTCACGTCTCTTATCTTCCTATCCTGCTCATCGATAGAACGGGTTAATTCTACATAATGATAACCAAAATAAGCAGCAAATCCGAGATAGAGAACCAAGGTGACCGAAATCAGAATGTTTCGCTTTTGCTTTTTTTCTTTCACCCGTTTTTCACTACGAGCATCAGCAGGAATAAGTTTACTGATGGACCTAGGCATTAACGGAGCTGGTTTAGTCGCCACACTCACCTCGGCACCCAACTGGCTGCCAAATGCTTTGACCTCGTCATTATTAGGGTCTGATGGTGAACCCGAGATCCACACAACAGCTTTACTCAACTCAAGATTCACCCCCTGCAACCCCAATTGAGTCAGGGCCAAGTAAACATCACGAATGGTTTCACCGTTGAGCCTCTCGCCGGAAAGAGATTGGAAATACGTCAGCTTGCCTTGACTACTCACAGCAAACACCCAGCGGCCTAACTCACGCCAGAGCGTAATGGCATTCTCAGCCATAGGAAAAAAACGTGCTGAAATATCAAACGCACTCGGCGTAGGTGAGGGCAAATCTCCGAGCTTTGGCGCTGATAAGACAACGGCTAACAAGGTTGACTGACCATCACTTTGGTCCACAGAGAAACAATCAGTCAACTTACCCGCATTTTCCTCGGGCCGAATTCCTGACTTTTCCAAATGCATTGATGCCAAGTCATCAAACATCGCGTCATCGCTAGTTTGGACTTTAAAGGGAACTGCCAGTGCTTCACGCACTGGAAAACCCATTACAAGATTGGCAGATGGTATATCCATTATCTCAGAAACCAGTAACGGTCCATTTTCTAGAGACAGCTGGAATGAGCTATCAACACCACCCGTCCATACTTCCCAACCTTCTGGGCCAGGTATCAATAAGTGGGTGTTTTTTTTGTTACTCATATGATGTCGTGATTTCTATAACCCAAAATTAAGGAATGATCTCTTCCTTTCGGTCTAAAATAACTGGCTGACCCGTGCGGCTTTTTAAGATCAGGGTGACTCTTCTTTTCACTGAGCCAGCTCTGCCGTCACTGACAATACGTGTCGTAGTATCTTTGACGGTCAATCTGGGCGAAACTACTTGTTGCTGCACGTCAGAAACTCCTATCAAACTGAGCGCTTCAGTCAAATTCTGAAAACGCTGATCGTCTTCAGTATTCCTCTCTTGGTCTGGCCCAAGCACATATTCAACCAAATTTGACGCATCATCAATCGACACCTCTGCAGCGGCAGCAATGAATTCTGCACTAGCCTCATGAATATCTAATTTACCATTACTCCATAGGGTGAACCAGCTCTGCCAATCAGGCTTTACCTCTTCCAGTAGATTGATATCTTTTACCAAGCGCATCTCATTGAGATTATAAAAAGGTCTATTGAAGGGGTGATTAGGGCGACCTTGCTCCTCATACCAGTCAATCTCAGCACCATTGAGCTCTGTAAGATCCCCCGGATCAATCCAATCAACTAGATTATCCACGAGCATTTGGGCATCAAGCAGGTCCATCCCCCAATCGGTAAAAATATCGGTGAGCAGTTGCTTATCCTTACGCATGAGAATGACATTAATATTGAATCTAGCCGCCTCTGCCTCAATGCGAGCACGATAAGAAATTCCCTGCTCAGGATTATCCCAGCTCAAAAGAGGCTCAGTTTTTTGAGTCGCAGGATTCACAGCAACAGCTATTCCTCGTTCAGCAGCAAGCATCGCGTCAAAACCATGAATTTGCGAAGTAGACGCATCAGCATCATGGTAGACAACCTTTACTGCGGCAAATACAGCGAGCGATAAAACTGCCATAATCCAAAACACAGCGACGAGAGCGCTGCCATGGCGGGGCTTGGTTGAATAACCACTACTCCATACGTTCTGTGGATCGGCCAAAGCCCCATGTTTTAATCGATTATTCATGTCCTCATATTTTACTACCTACCTCCCTGCTGGCTGCTGTTGACTACGACCCTCAGATATTGGCGTGACTGGCTTTTGTTTGTTTTGGTTATTAAGCTCAATCACCCCACTTGAATTTCCCAACCCTGCATTCGTCTGAGGCTGCACCACGTTTTGCTGCATCACCTCACGAAAAAACACTTCAGGATTTTGTTTTGGAACCACCCAGAATGTCTGCTGTATGATATCAGACGTTGGTTCAAAGCGGCAATAGAACTTCACCTGCAAGGGCAACTTATTGTTGTTATCCCACTCAGTAAATTGCTCCATTGAATTACCGTCCACCACCTCACAGTCACACATCCATAAATTCTCGAGCAGGGTAATTTCAGCAAAAGGTTCTAAATCATTATCCCCCCTGGCATTTGACTCCTGAAGAATTTCATCTTCATAGAACTTCAAAATAACATCAACAAAACCGTCTCTCTGGACTACGGTGGTCAGCTCTACTGCCTCTGCCGTCATTGGGGTCTCCCCCCAATCAAAAGACATAGGCACATTTTGAAAAATCAGAGAAAATATCGAACGAGACACACTACCATTGCGAGAATCATTACTCTCCAGTCTTAGGATTGCGTTACCGGGCATATTCTCAAACTGTTGTTTTAGTAGGTTGAAAAATGCATTTCTTTCCATCGTCACCTGCTGCTGCTCCACCACCATTTGGCTCAACTGCACTGAGGTCCTCGCGACACGAAAGATCATCCCCACCAGCATACCCATGAGACCTAGCGCAATCACTATCTCCAGCAAGGTAAACCCCCTGCTGCGTTTTAGCTTCTGATACTGCGTGTTTCTATTCATGGATTAGAAAATATTTATGGCCTATATAAACTGCCATACCTCCAAGTCTCAGCACTTTGCGATTGCCACTCACCATCTCCACCACGCCAATAAAAAACCACCGCAATTCGGTACATGTTTTGCAGCAACTGCCCGTCTTCATTTTCCAGCTCGACAGGCTCAATAATCGTTTCGATTTCACCAGAGAAAAATGATCTATCATCACCGGTCAGCTCCGTAATATTTACTTTTTCAGCCCCCTCCTCAAGGTAAGGATTAGCCAAAGCCTCTGTCATTGCACTTCGTAAAACTCTGTCAACACGCATGCCATCTTGGATCATCACCGCCGTCTTACTTGTCATATGCAGCGCCTTGACCAGGGAGACAGCGACCGCGGCAAAAAGCCCCAGCGCTATAATAATCTCAAGCAGCACAAAGCCATTGCAGGTATTCACCTTGCTAGCCCTTCTTAGAACCTGTTGCCTTGAGCCTCTCATCTTTATTCTTTTTCGATACTCATCTCTTCATCACGGATACTGGCAGTAAGCGGATGTAACTCATGTGTTATCCAACTCTTTCCAATACTACAACGAATCGAGATTGGTTCAATTAACCCACGTGGGCTGAGACTAATCACAATTTGCTGATTTTTCTCCAGGGTCTGCCATTCATCTGAGCGCCAACGTTTAATTTCATATGAAACATCAGCCGCCATAGCCTCACTTGCCGTGATGTCATCAAAGCTTCTATTATTTTCATCATCACCTAAATCGCTAACTTCAACGCCTTCGAAATCATCAGAAATACTCACATGTTTGGGTTTCAGAGAAACCGTCTTTGCTGTGATTATGAGCTCATAAGGTCGCTGTTGTATAACAGCGATGTTCAGGCCACGCTTGGCCAACAATTCAATACGATCAGCTGCTTCACGTAATTTTTGTTCAGACTCAACAGTAGCAATACTCATCGTCATCCACGTCACCAAGATAGCGACCATCGACAGCACAAACACAATCTCAAGCAAGGTGAAACCACCTAGCCGTCGATTTGGTATGCGTCTTTTAACGAGCTGCATATTTAACGCGGATCCTGACTGGACATATCATCCTCGGTGCCTTCTAGGCCGTCTTTGCCATAACAAATCAATTCAGGACGAGAACGCTCCCTAGATCCTGGATACTTGTAAACATAGTCATTACCCCATGGGTCCTTGGGCACCTGATCCATAATCTGAATCCACCTGCGTGGTCGCGGTGATGAAGTCGGCTTATCTACTAATGCCGCAAGCCCCTGTTGCCCTGATGGAAAGTTTCCTGCATTATTACGGTAGGCCTGTAATGCATTATCAATGGAAGCAAAATCCCCATCAACTACCGTAATAGCCCCACTGTCTGATATGTTTTTCATCACAAAAATAGCCCCTCCCATAATCATAGCGATGATGCCAAGAACGATGACCATTTCCAACAAGGTAAAACCAGCACGAAGCATTTTGGTTTTTTTAAAGGCATATAAAACTGTAAAATGAGATGAAGTTATTTTCATGATGGTATAGTGTGATGGGTATATAAAAGATGCTATGATTAGTGTCTTTTTTAGCCTCATCTACAACTAATTAAACGCCTTTTTGTCACATACTTGTCTCAAATATTTTTTGATCACATAAAGATCTGTCACTACAGCCATATAGGCACCCTATCTA
>CBFHKM010000003.1:44297-50533 GCA_965656385.1 Oceaniferula sp. | reverse complement strand
AAAAATTCAGTTTTGGCACATGGCTCAAAGCTCCCCACGGTGGAATGGGCGGCATTATAGCGAAAATGAATGCACCCAAAAAACACCGAGGCTATGACCTCTGGCTGGAAAACAAAAACCTCGCTGTTCACTTGATCCACGACTGGCCCAGCAACCAAATCAAAGTAATAACCAAGAAGCCTTTCCCTCATGACAAGTGGTTTCATGTCATGGTTACCTATGACGGCAGCAGCAAAGCCAAGGGCATTAAAATGTATATTGATGGCAAATCCGTCGCACTACAATCGATCGGAGGTAAACTGACCGAAAGTATCAAAACAGTCGTGCCACTTAGGCTAGGCAAGCGCGAAGGCAATCAGCCTATCCGCAATGGTGCCCTGCAGAACTTCCAAATCTATGAGCGCGCACTTGGACCAGCTGAGGTCGCCAAGCTCGCGATCGGGCTCAGTATCGAGCAGATAGCGCGGCTACCACTGCCATCCAAGGCACAAACTCAGCAACTGCGTGACCACTACTTCTCTAAAGTAAACCCCCATACCGTCAAGCTCGCCAAACAGATCAATGCTCTGAATCAGGAAAAGAAATCTATTAATAATCGCGCCTCACTAACACTGGTCATGAAGGAAAACGCGGATAAAAAACCCTTCGCACACATACTCATACGTGGCCAGTATGCAGACAAAGGCGAGAAAGTAACTCCAGACACCCCTGCCGCACTGCCCTCCATGGGTGAGCTACCCCGCAACCGCTTCGGCCTCGCTCAATGGCTCACCCTCAAAGAAAATCCACTGCCGGCAAGAATCACGGTAAACCGATACTGGTATTACCTCTTCGGCCGCGGCATTGTCACCAGCACCGGTGACTTTGGCGTCATGGGCGCACGCCCCACCCACCCGAAATTACTCGACTGGCTGGCCGTTGACTTCGTCGAAAATGGTTGGGATTTCCACCACCTTCTACGCACCATGGTCACCTCATCAACTTATCGCCAAAGTGCTCAGATCACCCCTGAAAAGCTTGAGCGTGACCCACTCAACAAACTCATCGCCCGTGGTCCAAGATACCGCCTAGATGCGGAGCAGATACGCGACCTCGCACTCAACGCCTCGGGCCTGCTACATCATCAGATAGGTGGCCCATCTGTGAAACCTTACCAGCCTATCAACATCTGGAAGTCCGTGGCTATGCCTCAATCTAACACCAAAAATTACCAGCGTGACACAGGCAATAAGCTTTACCGTCGATCACTCTATACCTTCTGGAAACGAACCGCCCCCCATCCATCGATGGAAATCCTCAATGCCCCCGTCCGGGAAGTCTCCTGCGTTCAGCGTGAGCTCACCAATACACCTCTGCAGGCATTTGTGATCATGAACGACCCTCAGTTTGTCGAGAGCTCACGCAAGCTCGCTGAGCGCACGCTCAAGGCTGCTAAAACCCAAGACGAACGCGCCAATTACATCGCCCGGCAGCTTCTCAGCCGCAGCATGAGCTCAGCTGAACTCGAGATCGTCAAAACCACGCAAGAACAAGCACTGGAGAAATTTAGTGCCACCCCCGCAGAGGCGAGCAAACTGATCACCGTCGGGGAATCCAAACCCGATCCTTCACTACCCGCCGCAGAACTTGCCTCATGGACACTGGTCGCCAACCAAGTCCTCAACATGGATGAAACTCTCAACAAGTAAGCCACTATGAATCCTTCCGATATTTTAAAAACCATCGACCTGCAAAACACCTCGGTCTCACGCAGGCAGTTCTTCCGCCGCAATGCCATGGGACTGGGTGGGGCAGCACTCGCATCCATGTTACCGGAGAATTTATTGGCTGCGGTTCAGTCTGCAACCGGTGATACCACCGGCATAGCTCACTTCCCCCCTAAAGCAAAACGCGTCATCTACGTCTCGCTTATCGGAGCCCCTTCTCAGTTGGAAACATTTGATTACAAACCCAACCTGAAAAAAGACTTCAATAAGGACATCAAAGACTTCCTCGTCAAATCCGGTCAGCGCCTCACCGGCATGACCTCTAAGCAAGCCAAGTTTCCCATCGCCCCGTCCTTCACTGATTTTAAGCAGCACGGCGAAAGCGGTACATGGATCTCAGACATCCTCCCCTGGACTGGTAAAATGGCCGATGATATCTGCGTGATCAAATCCATGCATACTGAGGCCATCAACCACGAGCCGGCCAACCAGCTCATGTATACCGGCACCATGCAGGCAGGCAAGGCCTCGATGGGTTCATGGCTATCCTACGGGCTAGGCTCGCTTAACAATGACCTACCCACTTTCTGTGTCTTACACGCACAGCACTCGAGCCCTTACGCAAACGTTCAAGCTATCTCCTCCCGTCTCTGGGGTGCCGGCTTCCTTGAGGGTAAATACGCCGGGGTCAATCTACGCTCTCAGGGTGACCCCGTTCTCTATTTGAAAGACGCGCCAGGCATTGACCGCGATCTGAGGCGCAACATGCTCGATGGGCTCTCCGCTCTTAATCAAAAAACACTCGCAGCCGTTGGCGACCCCGAAATCCAAACTCGAATTCAACAATACGAGATGGCTTACCGCATGCAAATGTCAGTACCCGAACTCACCGACATGACGAAGGAATCAGAGGAAACATTTGACCTCTATGGTTCAGACTCAAAAAAGCCTGGCACCTTCGCCTACTGTGCCTTGATGGCAAGACGACTCTCCGAGCGGGGAGTCCGTTTCACCCAAATCTTTCACCGTGGCTGGGACCAGCACGGAGCCCTTCCTCGTGACATTCAATCTCAGTGTAAGGACGTTGATCAGGCATGTTATGGCCTCATCCAAGACCTGAAACGTCGTGGTATGCTCGACGATACCTTGGTGATCTTCGGTGGCGAATTTGGTCGTACTGTCTATTCACAAGGAGGGCTCTCGGAAAGCAACTACGGCAGAGACCACCATCCGCGCGCCTTCTCCATGTGGATGGCAGGAGCTGGTGTCAAAGGAGGGATGTCCTACGGGGAAACTGATGAATACTCCTACAATATCATCACCCCAGACCAGAAGGTACACGTAAGAGATCTACACGCCACCATCCTCGAGCGTTGCGGTATGGACCACCACAAACTCGCCTTCAAGTATCAAGGACTGGACCAAAAACTCACGGGTGTGGAGCCCGCCAAAGTGGTAACCGACATCCTCGACCACTCATACATGGCTAAGCACTAGTTACCGTAGCTGAAAGCTTACTGATCAAAATCCCCCACCCAGATACTAGCCCGCGAGTTTACCTCCGGGCTTTTTCTTTTGTGTTGAGACACCACAACCACAACGGCCACCACAGCAATTCTTATCACTACCCACTAGCCAAGTTTTCAGACCCCGCCCGATAAATACTCCCAGAGTGAACACAATAATGGCTAACGTTGCGTAAGTTTGCCAGTTTGCCCAATCCATGGTTTTTATCTTAACCTCGGTTTACAAACTTGAAAGCATTCAAGAGAACAAACTCCCGATCTGATACACAGCAAAAGCGGCCAACCAAGCCACTACCGTCATACCCACCAATTGACCAATCGCCCATTTCCATGAGCCAGTTTCCCGTCGCACGACTACCGTTGTTGGCAAACATTGCAGGGCGTAGACAAAGAACACCAGCAGGCTCATCGTAGTCAATGGTGTGTAAACCTTTCGCCCATCAGGCCACGTCGCTTGAGCCAGCTTCGCTCTGAGTTGCTCAAGAAAAAGATCTTCATCATCAGATTCCTCGACCGAATAGGAAATCGCCAAATTGGCATTAAAAACCTCGCGCGCAGCAAAAGCGGCTACTAGTGCAGTACCCGTGCGCCAATCGTAACCCAAAGGCTTTACCACCGGTTCAATCGCATGCCCAACTCTGCCCATATAACTTTGCTCCAATGCTAGTGCTGGATCATCGGCGGCAGGTGTTCCCTCTATGGGTTTTGGGTAAGTTTCTAACGCCCAGAGCAAAATACAAAGTCCCAGAATTACCGTTCCCGCCTTACGCAAAAAAGACCAGGCACGCTCCGCGAGGTGACGTCCCGTGTAAGACATATCTGGCATACTATACTCGGGCAGCTCCATCAAAAAATGAGATGCTTCTTCGTTACCTTTCACTCGCGGCGCGAGAAGCCACGCGGCAAAAAGTGCACTAATCGTGCCCAAAAAGTAAATTAGGGCGAGCACCAGCGCCTGAACCAGAGCTCCATAACCCGCTAACAACATACCAATGAGCAGAGAATACACCGGAAGCCTTGCCGTACAGCTCATCCAGGGAGCAATCAAGATCGTGAGTAAGCGCTGCTTGGCACTATCCATACTTCGTGTTGCCATGATGCCCGGAATTGCGCAGGCGTAAGAACTTAACAACGGCAGAAAAGCCCTGCCACTTAATCCTACTTTGCTCATCAAGCGATCCATCAACAACGCGGCTCGAGCCATGTATCCGGACGTCTCTATCAGCCCGATAAAAAACAGAAGCAATAAAATCTGCGGCAGAAAAATAACCACGCTGCCCACTCCAGCAATAATGCCATCAATGATAAGATCTTTAAGATCTCCCTCTGGTAACGTGCCAGAAACAGTATCACTGATCAGGCTAATTCCAGCATCAACCCAGTTCATAGGGTATTCAGCCAGGCTGAAGATAGCCCAGAAAATACCCATCATTAAGCCTACAAATACTACCCACCCCATAAACGGGTGCAGCACAACCTGGTCAACTTTATCACTAAAAGTGAGTCCGGACATGCCTTGATCAGGTTCTTTACGCCGAGCTGTTAGCAAACAAACCGACTGCACCCACTTTGTGCGGGCTTTCGAGATGGAATCTTCAGGAGAGACCTCCGCACGCTCACAATTGGCGGCACATTCCAAGCTAGCATCTCTTGCCTCTTTGCTAACTGCCGACTGCTCAGAGCTTCTGTAATCTCGATCAGCGAGCAAGTGGATAGCATGTGGTTGCGCGTTATCAAGGTGGTCCGCTTTTAATTTACTGGCCAGCTCAGTGATGGCTGATTCTGTGTGCTTGTCCGCCTGCCATTTGCGTGAAGACGGCCTTGGCAGCGGGCGCCTGATCGCATGCTTAATGTCGACAACACCAATCGACTTATTTGCCTGGCATGGCACTACCGGTAAGCCGAGCTCCTCTGCAAGTAATTCGACATTAATTCTTATGCCTTGTTTCTGAGCAAGATCTATTTTGTTCAGCGCAACTACCACCGGCAACCCCAGATCCATGACTTGGGTGACAAGGTATAAGTGACGCTCAAGATTCGAAGCGTCGACCACACACACAACAGCCTCTGGCAAATCACTTCCTTGCTGGTCACCCAGTAAAACATCACGCGTTATTTTTTCATCAGGCGCTTGCGGGCTCAATGAATAGCATCCCGGCAAATCGAGCAGCTCATACTTGTGCCCGTGTGGTGTTCGCAAAACACCAGAGACACGGGAAACCGTAACTCCCGGATAATTGCCTACTTTTTGATTAGCACCTGTTAGCGCATTAAAAAGAGTGGTTTTTCCGCTGTTAGGGTTACCAACCAGTGCAATGGTTTCCATGAAAACTGATGTTGGTTAATGTAGGTTAAAACGGTGAGTTAAACCAATTCGGCCTCGTGGACTTCCTCCACTAAAACTTGATCGCCGAGTTTTTTACTGAGTGCTAGACGAGTTCCGCAAACCGAACAAATCATATTACGGCCATCAGAGAGCTTGCAGATTTCTAATTCCTCGCAAAATCCGATTTCCCGCAGCCTTTGGCATTCACCACCCTCAAGCTGGCGGATACGTAACTGACAGCCTGCACTTGCCTTGCTTAAGGTCATGGCACTGTCTGCTTTAAGGTCGCTTGCGATGTCGGCAATCATCTTCAAGGACAATGAAGCGCAATTGAGACTCTATTGCAATAAGAATCTTCAACCATTCTATAAGTGTTACCTTGTCATGCTACAATAGTCTAAAATTCGGGGAAATAGCTCATTTGACTTCCAAGTGCTCAAAATTACACTAAGAACTTGATGCGGTCCATTTTAGAAACTTTAGCCAGCATATGCAAACTCCCATCAACGCAAAAATGGTCTTCGACGAAGGCTCTCACCTATCTGCTTTCCGGCTTCATATGTGGCATCGATACCGCATTTGGCTCATGCTAAGAACCATTCTTAGTGTTGGCCTCTTACTCGCCGGCACAATCATGCTTATCAGCCAAGGGCCGCACCCAATGGCTATCTTGATGCT
>CBFHKM010000003.1:36527-44287 GCA_965656385.1 Oceaniferula sp. | reverse complement strand
CTTAGTGTTGGCCTCTTACTCGCCGGCACAATCATGCTTATCAGCCAAGGGCCGCACCCAATGGCTATCTTGATGCTGATGATTGGCACCTTTGCTCTTGTCCGCCCGCTGATCTGGAAAATCATGCATGGACGCAATCTGCGTAGACTACCCGGCTATGGGCAAACGGTGCTCTATACCTTCAGCTCGGAAAGCATCAATATCCACGGAGAAGACCGTGAAGCCACCGTCAAATGGAGCACCCTTTTTGAATCCGTTACCACCAAACATGGTCTGCTTCTTTATCACGCCAAAAAATCCTATACTTGGGTTCCATGTGAGGCTTTTGATTCCACAGAGGATTTTGACCAAGTTTGCCAATGGGCCTCACGGTGAGTCAAAAACGTCTTAACAAGTGCTATTGAGGCAAGAACATTATCATAAATCGTCAAGATCTTATCTCAGTTCTTCTTTGTTTAGTTAATTAGAAAGTAGCATGTTACAGCAACTGTATCACAAACAGATATGCTCATCTCAAAACATTGTCACCTGCGTCACTTAGCGCTGCTATTTATCCTATCATCACCCTCTCTGCTCTTCTCACCTTCACTAGCTGAGGACGGCAAAGCACTCTACACACTCTACTGCTCCGCTTGTCACGCTCCCGACGGCAAGGGCGCCAACAACGGAGCCTTCCCACCCCTTGCCAAAAGCCCATGGCTGGGCGGAACTGCAGACCGTTCTATTCAAATCGTTCTCCACGGTTTACAGGGTGAAATCGAGGTTCCCACAGATAAGGATCCTCATAAGATATACAATCTGGTAATGCCTCCCCAGGGCGGAGCGCTTACCGACCCTCAGATCGTTGCTATCCTCAATTACGTTCGCAATAGCTGGGGTAACAAAAACAAGCCTATTCTCCTCAATGAAGTCGTCAAAAACAGACGCGCTACCGCAGCTCGCACAAGCATGTGGCAGGGAAAGGAGTTACTCAAAAAGTATCCGATCCAGTCAAATACCTCTGCGCCTATTATGGGACTTATATCAGAAGTATACCATGGCTCGTGGAAAACACGTCCTGACTTTTCTAAGCTCGATCCTGATGCCACCTACGAAGAACATAAGGGGCTCATCAGCATCGCCAATGCCGGCAAGTTGAAAAGCTTTGGCATGGTCTGGGAAGGTCAACTTCCCATTACCAAAAATGGCAAATACACCTTCACCTTGGATTCCGATGATGGCTCCGCCATTTATATCAACGACAAATTAGTCACCGAAGTCAAAGGCCTCGGAGGCATGGGCCGAGCTAAATCAGGCCAAATAAACCTAAGCAAAGGCCTCAGCGACATCCGTGTCGAATACTTTGAATTTAGTGGAGAAGAAGCCATATCGCTTACTATGCAAGGTCCTGGCATGAAATCACCTCTCAGCCTGTCTGGAACAAAGCCCAAGAAAAAGAAAGCTCGCAAAAAGCCCTCTATTCCCATCGATCCCCCCAAGAATGGCACCGCTTTTTACCGGGGCTTTATAGAGGGCAGCACACCACGCGCTATCGGGATCGGCTACGATGGCGGTATCAATCTTGCATTCAGTGCTGATCACCTCGGCTTCGAACTTCTCTGGCAGGAACGCTTTTACGATGGCGGCCGCCACTGGACGGCGCGCGGCCAAGGCAATGAACCCCCCGCCGGTAAAAATATCGTCAAACTGACATCGCTGCCAGCATGGGGAACACTCAACTCCCCCACAGCGAAATGGCAGTCTGACGGCACAGGAATTACCAAGCGCCGCTTCCGTGGCTACCAGCTCGGAGAAAACGACAGGCCCACTTTCAACTACGAGGTCGGATCACTCAAAGTATCTGACGTGCCCGTACCAGAGTTCGACGCCAAAGGCATTACTCGAACCATCACCATCGATGTTCCCAGCTCCAGCGCCCCTAAAAATCTGCACTTACTCATTTGTAATGGACTCGACGTGCAGGAGGCAGATAGCCCGAATGCTTACCTGCTGGGAAAAACAATGCAGGTAGAAATCGAGGCTAACTCGTCCGTTCCCGCCCTTGTCCGCAACAAGGAGCTCATCCTGCCTCTGCAACTTAAACCCGGCAAAAACCAAATCACCCTCCGCTATCAGTGGAAATAAAACCATCTCTTATCATGCGCTCATTATTACTTACCATCGCCCTACTTACCCCACTCTTTGCGGCTCCTACTCAGGAAGAATTCTACCTGCGTGAAGAAATACCTCTCCCTGAAGGTGAGGTCATGGAGATCGGCTCCATCGCTCTCATGCCAGAGCAAAAAGTTGCCGTCACCACACGCCGCGGCGATCTTTGGATCTGTGAAGGCGCATACCAAGATGATCTTTCCAAGGTCAAGTGGACACTGGCACATCGCGGACTTCACGAGCCCCTCGGCATGTTTTACCAAGACGGCTCACTCGTGCTCACCCAACGCCCTGAGGTGTCTAAACTCACAGATACCGACAAGGATGGTAAAATCGACTCCTTTGAGACCATCAGTGCCGATTGGGGAATCAATGGCAACTACCACGAATATGCCTTTGGCTCTCCTGCTGACAAGGATGGCAATGTCTGGGTCGTGCTTTGCCTCACGGGCTCTTTCAATGCTAACTCCGCATGGCGAGGCTGGTGTGTTCGCGTCACACCCGACGGGGAAATGATCCCCACTTGCTCGGGCATCCGCTCCCCAGGAGGCATCGGTTTCAATGCCGATGGAGACACCTTTTACACCGACAATCAGGGCGTTTGGAATGGCTCGTCCTCTCTCAAGTGGCTCAAGCCAGGCAGCTTCCAAGGCAACCCAACAGGCAACATTTTCTATCCAAACCAGTCCGACATCAAGCCACTTGCCAACCAGCCTAATGACAAATCCCGCATCACCACGGAACGGGAACGCATTCCACAGTTCATACCCCCGGCAGTGGTTTTGCCTCATGGCAAGGTGGGCCAGTCTCCCACAGCTGTCATTCATGACCACACTTCTGGCAAATTCGGTCCTTTCTCCGATCAGGTTCTGGTCGGGGAGCAAACCCACTCTGAGGTTCAGCGTGTCTTCACGGAAAAAATCAAGGGGGTCTACCAAGGGGCAGTCATCAAGTGTCTCTCAGGTTTCCGCGCAGGAATCATCCCCATGCGCCTCAGTGACGACGGCACTCTTTTTGTAGGCGGCAGTAACCGTGGCTGGGCCAGCCGCGGCGGCAAGCCCTTCACCTTTGAGCGAGTGCGCTGGACGGGTAAAACGCCTTTTGAAATCCTTGAGATGCGTGCCAAACCAGACGGCTTTATACTGACCTTTACCGAGGCTGTTGATCCCGACTCCATCAAGCCCGAATCATTTTCTATGGCCGCATGGACCTACATCTACCAGTCCAAATACGGCAGCCCCGAAGTCGATCAAGCCACTCCCTCGATCAAGTCCGTCAAAGTCTCCCCCGACGGCAAATCCGTCCGCCTATACATCGATGGCCTCGTCAAAGGACACGTTCATCATTTGATCAGCAATGGCGTAAAATCAGCAAACGGCGGCGAACTCTGGCACCGGGACGCATATTACACACTTAACGAAATTCCAGACTAGCAGGCAAAAAACGACCGGGCCCCACGGACAGGACCCGACCATAAGCAGACTGGCTGCTAGCAATTTGCTTTTTGAGTGAGGTGATCGAGAGCATCATGCGAATAGCAGATAGGGGGTTAACCCAAAGTCGCCCCAACCCGAGAAGCCGCTTTTTTTAATCCCGCTAAAGTTACAAAAAATATAATCCGAGCCTGTAATCTAAACAGGAACGAGCACACAGCGCGGCAAAAAATACCCACGCATCTCAACAAATGAGAGAAGCATGGGAATATGTCTGCCCGGTCAGCAAGACTAGGCAAGGTTAGAACTAAAATTGCTCCTACTGAGCTGCACTCACCTTTTTGGGGTGCTTAAGCAATGTGCGGACTTCACCTGAGTTCAATAAAGCTACGGCAGCTTCATCCATGCCCAGGTCGACAAGGCGACGGCGTTGCACTTTTAAGCGCTTAGCTCTTGCGCCAGCTGATTTTGTAGGACGAGATCTGTTGGTGTTACGTTGAAGTGAGGTGCCCATAGTAATAGTTTAGATTTGTAGTTAAAATTGATAGAATCGACCCGCAATCGAACTCGATTCAGCTCAGTGCGCAAATCTTTAGCCGACCAACTACGTTCAGTCAACTGGAAAGCCAGCCCTGACTCGTTCTAAT
Source organism: Oceaniferula sp. (assembly GCA_965656385.1). Lineage (GTDB taxonomy): Bacteria > Verrucomicrobiota > Verrucomicrobiia > Verrucomicrobiales > Akkermansiaceae > Oceaniferula. The sequence continues at coordinate 40,059 of CBFHKM010000003.1, read as the reverse complement.
TCTTTCCCACCTATACAAGAGGCTATAGTAACTCCTGAAAATTTGCTTTTTGAGTGAGGTGGTCGGAGATGCTTTCATGGGGTAATAAAGGAGCAATCCATCACCGCCTTATTCGGCTTCGCTTGTCTTTTGGGGCTCGGCTTTTTTGGGAGGCTTAACGGGCCAGTTATAATATTGGACGTGCAAATCCCAGATTAAGCTGCACAAAAAAACCGAGCCCCATGATCGGAGCTCGGTCGTTTGATTGTTTCTATGGGAAATAGTTTTGCCAAACCTTTACCAAGCCATTTGGATTCCAGCACTTAAGAACCACTCAGTTCCCAGCTGCGGGCCGTCTAGGTTTTGGTAAATAGGAGCGCCAGCTTCTATCGCGAATCGAGCACCCGTCTCTGTATCCCAGAGACTTAAGCCAAGAGAAAGGTCAAGACTTGAGCCACCGCGTGCATCAGGGTCAACAGCTGCAGCCATGGGCTGCCCCATCATTGGTCCCATTTGTATCGTTGGCATCTCATCATCACGACCATCGACGTTACTCCAGCTTTTGCCTGTGAGGCGAATCGATACAGCCGACCAATCATTGATACGGCGATTGATCCAGCTCGTGAGCATTGCACTATCACCGAGTGTATACCCATTGTCATTCTCGTCCAAGTGAATCACAGCCGAAACCTGACTACCATAGGACCAGTCACCAGACTGGCCAATCCATGTCAACGACGGTTTCATATCCCAAGTACCCGAGCCCAGCTGCATTGGGTAGCCCATGCGCGCCCCATTACTCATCCGCTGGTTAATCGAACCTGTGGGTGCCGATATACCAAGGCCGAAGTGTGCACTATTAGCCTGTGCTCTGTAGAGGCTATAAAATCCCGAAAAGGTGACATCGCCCCAGCCAGATGAACGCATCTTACTGGTCGTGCCCATCATGTTGCTGAGCATGCTACTCTCTTTGTATGCTGACATTAGCATGAGGGTAAGCTTATCACTGGGCGCATACATCACCCCTAACATATGCATTTGCATATCCATTTCAGCAGCACTACCCATGTAGCCCTCCCTCGCATCAGCATCGGATATCTGAGAGTCGCCATCGTAGTTGCGCTGCATGCTCATAAACATGTAGCGATAAGACGCCATGAGGCCGCCCTTGTGATGGATATGATCACCCATCACACCACTGGGAGCATGTGCAAAATAATCATAGCCATCAGCGCCACAAGCGCAGCTTGATGTGCAGACACAAGCGGATGTTGCACAACCGCCACAAGCACTGGGTTTTTTGATGCTAGAAGAAGACACACCCGCATCTGCCGAGGGGGCACAGGCACCAGCAAAAATCGCTACAATAGCGTAAGTAAATAAGATAGAATTTTTCATATATAAAGTTAGTTTAAATTTAAGTTATGATGAACTAGAAGGCGCGCACTCTGATTGAAAATCATGAAGTACAAAAACTGACAACCCGTTCATCAAGGGCATACAGTAGGGTGACACGGCACGACCGTGACAAGTTAAGACGATAATGAGGCTATGCCAACTGCGGCGGCGGCAACGAAGGCTCATCCTCCCGACCCAGGATCTCGGTTTTCATTTCTCTCAAGCGCAACAAATGGCTCAAGGAAGGAGGCCAGACAAAATCTACCCTGCGCCATGCAACCAGAAGAAATTTGGCTGCCGGATCAGACTCCGGAATCGGTGCCTGCTCTTGGTTATCCTGTCGCTCCTCGGTGATGGCACAGCACATCGCACACGGCGAATCTCCACTAAAGGTGCTGTCCAGCGCCGAAACGACCCCCTGCTGTGGCACACGATCATTGACCATAGTTACCCAAGCCCAAGTTTGGGCCACCATAAGGTGAGCATCCAGGACACTCAGGGCGGCGACTAAACATAGACATTTTCCTAGCCACTTCAGCACAACGAGATACGGTTGCCATCTCTTCTCTCTCAGGTCAACAGCTTTTTAACTAGCGATGCGGTATATGAAATAGTTGACGAAGTGCTATCTCTAGCTATGTGTTTGCTCATGCACGAGCCTACGCAAGATAGCGAAGAAGCCAACAAAAGCGAAGATGTGGTCAACGACACCGAAGGTCAACATACCGAGGGACAGCCCGAGCCCGCATCCGAAGATCAAGAAACTGAAGCTACAGTAGCTGAAGAAGAACAAGAGGTTGATCCATGGGATGCCCTCCAACTAGAGCTCGCAAAGTGGAAAGATCAAGCAATTCGCAATGCTGCTGAACTAGATAACTTCCGTAAGCGTATGTCTCGTGAGAAACTGGATGCTGTTCGATATGGAAACCAGAGCCTACTTGAGGAACTTCTCCCTGTGCTCGATAATTTCGACATGGGCATGCAAGCCGCCGCTCAAGAGGAGGGGTCTATGTTATTTATGGGAATGCAGATGGTTCACAAACAAATTGAAGAATTCCTTGGCTCTCAAAACGTCGTCGCAATAAAGGCAGATGCAGGTGGCGAATTTGACCCTAAAATACATGAAGCTCTCAGCCAAGAGGCAAGTGAAACTGTAGACGAAGGCAATATTGTTCGAGTAGCTCGCAAGGGATATCAAATAGGTGAGCGCTTGCTGCGCCCATCGAATGTCATCGTATCACTGGGTGCTAACGCATCAGAGACACCATCAACCGACGAATAAGCATGTCATCAAAAAGAGACTATTACGAAATCCTAGGTGCCTCCAAAGATGCCTCAGCGGCTGAGCTCAAAAAAGCCTATCGCAAGTTGGCGATCAAATTTCACCCTGACAAGAATCCAGACGATCAAGAAGCCGAAGAAAAATTTAAAGAGCTTGGTGAGGCGTATGAGATCCTCAGCGATGAGGATAAGCGCGCAGCCTATGATCGCTATGGCCATGCAGCCTTCGAAGCAGGCGGCGGGGGGGCAGGTGGCTTTGGTGGCGGAGGCGGATTTCATGACGCCTCAGATATCTTTTCCCAAGTCTTTGGTGGAGCCTTTGGCGGCGGTGGGGGCGGCTTCGAAGACATCTTCGGTGGAGGCCGTAGACGCCGTGATCCTTCTGGAAGAAAACCAGGTAGCGATCTCCGTTACGACCTAGAAATCACTCTCGAAGAAGCCGCCAGCGGCATACAAAAAGAACTCGAAATAGAAAAGCTCGAGGCCTGCTCAACCTGCAGCGGCAGTGGCTCCAAAAGCGGCAGCGGTCGCAAATCTTGTAGCACCTGCGGCGGACAAGGTATGGTAACTCGCCAACATGGCATTTTTGTCCAACAATCAGAATGTCCAGCTTGCCATGGCGCCGGCCAAATCATCTCAGACCCTTGTCCGGACTGCCGTGGCGAAGGCCGCAAAAACGAGACCACACGTATCAAAATTAACATTCCAGCAGGTGTCGATGATGGCACACGCTTGCGCTCTAGCGGCAATGGCGATGCGGGCCTGAGAGGTGGCCAACCGGGAGATCTCTACGTATTCCTGCACGTCCAAAGGCATGATATCTTCGAGCGTGAGGAGAACGACCTCTTCTGCGAAGTCCCCTTACCCTTTGTAA
>CBFHKM010000003.1:5560-36430 GCA_965656385.1 Oceaniferula sp. | reverse complement strand
GACCGCTGCACTTGGAGGTGAATTAGAGGTACCTACGCTTGACGGCAAATCATCGATCAAGATACCCGCAGGCACCCAAGGTGGCACAACCTTCCGTCTGCGCAACCGAGGCATCAAAGACCTGCGCTCTGGAGGCAAAGGCGATCTCCATGTAGAAGTGCAAGTGGAGGTGCCGACTAAACTCAACTCAGATCAAAAAGATAAGCTCAAGGAATTTTCGGACTCTATCGGGGCCAAAAATAACCCCATGCAGGAATCTTTCGTAGAAAAAGCCAAACGCTTTTTTGGTTCTTAAAGCACACCTTTATCACTCCCTTCTTCTATGAATCGCTACTTCATACCCACCGAGGAATGGAGCGGTGAGCAACTGTCCCTTACGGGAGATGAGGCCAAGCACTGCAGCCGTGTGATGCGCGCACGTGAGGGCGACAAAATAGAAGTTTTTGATGGCAAAGGAACATCCGCAATTTGCCAAGTTACATCGACTAAACGCGAAGCTGTCAGTTGCTGTATTTTGACCAAGAGCAAGTCCCCAAAAATCAATCACTCAATCACACTCTGCCAGGCGATTCCTAAAGGGGGCAACATGGAGCTCATCGTTCAAAAAGCTGTCGAGCTAGGGGTCAATAAGATCCAACCTCTGATCACAGCACACACCGTAGCAAGGCCTGAGTCAGCAGAAAAAAAGACTCATAAGTGGCAACGCATCGCCCTCGAAGCCTGCAAGCAGTGTGGCCAAAACTTCCTGCCTGAGGTCGCCCAGCCCCAGCCATTTGATCAATGGCTGCAAAGTGTTAACCACGACCATTCCCGCCTTATCGCCGCACTTGATGACAATGCAATTCATCTCAGGGAACATTTCTCTAAACACCCCCCAAAAGGCAGCATTTCATTTCTGGTAGGGCCCGAGGGTGATTTTTCGAAGAGTGAATACGAGGCAGCTTATCAGTCAGGTTTTCAAGCCATTAGCTTTGGCCACATCGTATTGAGAGTGGAGACCGCAAGCCTCTATGGCCTCAGCATTATCCAGCATGAGCTTTCGGCTTAGCCGCTGAACAAGCAGCACAAGTCAGGAGCTTGGCTCAACAGCACCGCTGCAACATTACCTCACCCTGGTAAGCCACCTTCATCTTGGTCTTTGATACTACAACAAGCGTAAGAAACAGCCTTTTATTTAAAAATAACATATTTAAATGTTGTTTTTTTGAATCTCAAATAGTTTGAGTTTATTGATATTTAATTGCTACATCATTAAATCCCTCCATCAGACAATTGCTTATCAAGCATCACCCGATGGTCTCCACCCTTACTACATTATCTAGACCAACTCTAATCTCTAGATTATCCTGCCTAGTCTGTGTGATCGCAATCACACCGCAAGCCCTTGCTTGGTCACCAGGCGTAGGAAACGAATCAGCCAGTTCTGGATTTGTCGTAGACACCCAATCGCGCAATGATGTTATCTCTTTTTGGCATTCAGTTTACAGCGAATCAAATGGCTACCAAGATCGCTTAGCATGGAACGGCTCAATCGCAAATAATGAGCTAGGCAGCACATCGACAGCCTTCAAAAAAGACGTTCAGCGTCGCATTAACTATTATCGCGCCATGGCCGGCATGAGTGCCGATATACTCATCAATACTGGCAGCGAAACCGTGAGTAACAGCCCTGACTTTGTTACTCCAGATGGCACTACCAAACAAGATGCGGCACAAGCAGCAGCATTCATGCTATCAAAAAACACAGCCGAATTTCAATTGGGAGGCAGTGTCAGCAGCGGTTCAGCAAACCCTCACAATCCACCCGAAAATTGGATTCAAGATAACAGCACTGCCAGAAATGGCGCCTACCACTCTAATATTGCCATTGGCCATTATGGGCCGACCGCGATTGATGAATATATAAGCGAGGACTCACAGGGCGCAGGTGGGGCTGAAAACTCTGACGTGGGGCACCGCCGCTTCATCTTTAATTCTCGTTTACAAGAAGTCGCAACTGGTGACGTCAACCCCACAGACACCAGCTATTTACCCGCCAATGCTCTTTATGTGATGGGCGATTGGCTAACTCCATCAAGCCAGCCTCAATTTACCTCTTGGCCAAATTCAGGTTACATTCCCGAAGATATTACCCCTCGGCTCTGGTCACTCTCATACCCTGGGGCGGACTTCAGTAATGCCACAATCACCATGAAACTGGATGGCGGCGCAACACTTAACACCACCATCACCAACCCGGAATTCAGATATTACGCAGACAATACTATCGTTTGGAAATCAACTGACTCATCTGCTATCCCGTCCGCCGAAATCCATGATGTAACCATCAACGTCACCATCTCCAACATCATCATTGAGGGTAATACAAGTAGTCATGATTACTCCGTAACCATCATCAATCCCAACCGACTTACAGAAAATGCCAGCCTCAATGGAAACACGACACCACCGCAAAGTGGCGCCAGCTACATCTTCAATCAAATCGACCACGCCGAGGAATACGAATTTCAAGTTTCGGCCATTGCCTCTGCTGGCTGGACCGAGGGAGCAGAGGATTCGAGCTCTGATTTTGTAATCGACGGAACTAGTAACAATTACAATTCCCGTGATGCATACAGCTGGAATTCTTATAATCAATCTGCATTCTGGAATAGTGGCGCCAAAGCTTTTCACCTCGCGTTCCCTAACAACGTATTACCCCTTTCGAGAGAAACTATTACTCTCAACCGTAGCATTATCCCCAGAGCGGGAGGCTCAATGTCATTCAAAATGCGAAGGGGTTATATGGCACCTGCTAGCACGTTAGTAGTCGAGTATTCAGTCAACGGAGGCAGCTCATGGTTGGCCTTAGCAAGCTACAGCGGGAACAGCAACGGTGAACCCGACGATAGTTTTATCCATAAAAATATTAATCTCGAGTCAACGGACAGCAAAATACTGATTCGATTTCTTCTACACCAACCTAACCCTACCGGGGTGTATGATATTGTCACCTATGAAGACTACCCTGTGGGGGTGTATATTGATGACATTGAGTTTCTGGCTTGCGATTGGCTAGAGAGCCTGTCTCTGACTAGTATCCCCAAAAGCGCCGAGCTTGTTAGCTTAAACAATCTTACTGCCGCAGGACCACCCAAACCAGGGGCCAGCTATATTCTTAGGGTTAGACCAAGAATTGGCAACACATGGATGCCCTACGGACAGTCGCTTGAAGTCATCCCTACGAATGAATCAGTTGCCCAAAACTACCAAGAGTGGGTATCAAACTACTACCCTCTGATAGGCGACTTTACTCATGACTATGATCATGACGGACTGCCAAACGGCATCGAATACGCTCTCAATCTTAACCCAATGAATACCCTCGATGCCGACGCTGCGTTGCTTCCGATCGTAAACAATGGTCAGCTACAAATTTCTCACCCAGTAATCGACGGAAATCAAATTGGAGCAGAATACTCCCATACCCTTGAAGCAGACAGCTGGGAGCCCGTTGATGTCACAATATCAGCGGACGGTATCGCGACAGCCAGCATCAATCTCGGTACTGAGGATGGCGCATGCTTCATACGCTGGACTGCTACTCAGCCGTGAACAAACAAGCTCCAGAAAACCGAATGCCCATAGCCCTCAGCGACTTGTCACTGATTTCTTGTAAACATCAACAGCCCTTGCGATCGCGGATGCCAGTGTTTTTTGATAGGCAGAGGAATGCACCTTGGTGGCCTCACTGCGATTTGAAAGGAAGCCACCTTCAAATAGGATTGCTGGGATTTTGATACCTGTAAGCACGTTATATCGCGCACGTTTAATCCCACGATCTTCAATATCAAAATCACTCCCCGCATTCTTACTGTTAAGATATAAAAGAGCCCTACTGTGCACTGCTGTTGCTAAGGCAATACTGGCTGAATCCATTACATTACCTGGCACTGAGCGGAAGTCTCCCGCTCGGACGTCACGACCCATGTGAGGCACCCCTACAGGCGAAACTGTGAATGTTTCTATTCCATTAGCGCGTGAATTCCCTGCATTAAAATGGATACTGATGAAAATGGCATCGGGATATTTGTTAGCTATCCGCACACGGCCAGCTAAGCTGAGTGCAACATCACTGTCCCGCGTCATCACAACGCGATATCCCTGCCGCTGAAGAATATCCCTAACCAACCGAGCAATCTTGAGCGTGTACACCTTTTCATTTTCGTGGTGCCCCAATCCCCCAGAATCTTTGCCGCCATGACCTGGATCGATCACCACAGTGTTGAAGTGTCGCGCACGATGAATATACGTAGGCCTCATTACAGGATCGATTAGCTTTGTGAGATCGGTTTTAGAGAGTAAATAACGGCCACCCCTTTCCAATACTGGGTGGCTTAATATAAACAAGACACCATTCATCCTACAGCGTTGGGTTCCAGGACGAACCTCCAAAGCAACATCTCGAGTCTCCATGGTAATAACTGCCCCATACTTGATTTTGTTGAAGTAGTAAAAGTCCTTCACACTGCGAAGAGTAACGTAATCTAGGCCATTGTAATTGACCGTCTCCCACTTAAAGCCAGCATGGCTAGCTGCACTGAGGTCTAACCACAGTACTATCGAACAGCACATTACCTTGATGATTTGGCAGTGTCTTTTCTTTAATAAATTCATGCTCCCCCGTTCAACTTAGTCGGCGACACAATAGTCCAATTCAACCCAATGACAACGGCATTTCTTGGATAACCATGGCTGATCAAAAAACTACCTCTGGACAGCCTGAAAACACACTGCTAATCATCCCTGCATGGAAAATATTGAGCCAGCAGGAAGTTATCGTGCCCAGTGGGGAGAAGGCCCTATTTGGTGGCAAAACCGACTCATTTATGTCGATATCGAAGCGTGCCGCCTGCTTGAATACGATCCATCATCAGACCAAGAATCCAACTGGGACGTTTCCGCACATGTGGGACGCATCGGTACGGTCGTACCTCGCACATCCCAGGGGCCTGAGGGGAATTTAATCATTGCTGGCGATAAGGGTATACACTTCTTCGATCAGCAAACGAATAAGAGTATTTCAATATGCGATCCCGAGTCTGATATTTCTGAAAACCGCTTTAACGACGGCAAATGCTCTCCCGACGGTCGTTTTTTTGCTGGCACGATCAGCACCACTAAAAAGACGGGAAGCGCCACACTTTACCGCCTCGATTCCGATCTCTCGGTTCACCCAGCTTACACAGGTGTCACAAATTCTAATGGTATTGTGTGGAGTCGAAACCAATCGAGTTGCTACTACATTGACACGCCTCGGCAAGAAATTTTGGTCTTTGACTACGACCCAGAAACAGGTGAGCTCAGTCGTCAGCGTAGTGCTGTTTCGACAAGTAAAATTAACGCATCACCTGATGGCATGACCATCGATAGTAGTGACAATCTTTGGGTTGCATTTTGCCACGGAGCCTGTGTTATTTGCTATGACCCAAACACTGGCAAACAGCTACATCGCATTGATTTTCCATGTATGGAAACAACGGCCTGTGCATTTGGTGGTGAAAACCTCGACGAGCTTTACGTAACCACAGGCATTCACAGTAGTATAAAGGAGGCAGACGCAGGCAGACTTTTCAGAGTCACCGGCCTTGGAGTTAGCGGTGTTCCCAGCCATTCATTTCGCGGCTAGTATCTGGATAAACGTTGCAAGTCAGCTCCAAACATGACATCCCTGCAGCCCACAAACACCTTTCATCATCTAAATTAATCGAGTCATGAGCACCAATGCCCTCCAAGAAGTCCGCGTCTTCGCCCCAGCAACAGTCGCCAATGTTGCATGTGGCTTCGACGTACTCGGTTTTGCTATAGATGCCCCTGGTGACGAAGTTGTGGCACGTCACTCCGACAAGCCCGGTTTTAGAATCACAGAAATTACGGGTGATGACGGCAAACTTCCAAAGATCCCGGAAAAAAACACTGCCGGTGTAGCCGCACTCGACTTATTAAGGCATTTAGGAATGAGCGACCGCGGTATCGAGCTTGAAATACACAAAAAAATGCCTTTTGGCAGTGGCCTTGGCTCATCCGCTGCATCAGCTGTCGCCGGCGTCTACGCAGTTAACAAACTTATCGGAGAGCCACTCGCCAAGCAGCAACTACTGCCATTTGCTATGCAGGGTGAGGCCAGTGCAGATGGAGCCTGGCACGCTGACAATGTGGGACCAAGCTTACTAGGTGGCATCGTTTTCATACGCTCTAACCAAGAACTCGACATTGCACAACTACCTGTTCCTGAGAACTTGTGGGCTGCTGTAGTTCACCCCGACATAGAAATACTGACTAAAGTAGCTCGAGAGATCCTTCCTACGAACATCCCTATGGTCAATGCTACCCAGCAGATAGGAAATCTAGGCGGACTCATCTGCGGACTCATCCAAGAGGATTACGCAATGATTGGGCGCTCCATCCACGATGTTATTGCCGAGCCACGCCGGCAAAAGCTAGTTCCTGAGTTTTACAACGCAAAGCGCGCAGCCATGTCAAATGGAGCTCTTGGTTTCTCGATTTCTGGCGCTGGTCCGAGCGTCTTCGCTCTTTGTGAAGGTGAGCAAACTGCTCATCGGGCGGGCAAGGCTATTTCCGAAGTTTTCAGCAAAATCAATTTGGAAAACCAATGTTACGTATCTCCCATTAACAAGGAAGGCGTACACGTAGTAGATTCCCAATAACAAGGGTCGCCCCCCTTGATTCTACCTCACGTTTCTCGCTGTGAACGTTCAGCTTGGATCGCTTTCTACGTTTCTATTATTGGGTAGTTAAATATTAAGAAAGTTTAACAAAAATCTAGCCACAGCCTCTCTTTTTGGCTAATATCTGGCAACATTTATTCACCCAATACCTCATATGCCCAACGTTACTACCCATAAACAGCACCTGAATGTGCGTACGACTCAATTGGAAATGAATCCTCATGGCTCAGTAGGCGGCAACAATCCGCTGGCGGAGGACTTCACAGGCAAGCTTCAAGAAGCCCAATCACAAATCGAACAACTGCAGCAACAGCAAGCAGAAGTTGAAAGGCAAAAAGTTGAACTTGAGGAAATTAATGCAGCAAAAGACGACTTTCTTCAAGGGCAAGTTGAACTACATGAGAAGCTCAGCACTGCAGTCACTTCGATGGACAGAGAGATCTTTGCTACACGCCAAGAGCTAGATGAACTCGAACAAGCCCGCATCTGTTTTGCTGAACACTTGGAGAAAATCAATCAGCTAAACCCAGATGGCTGGAACAATGAAAGTCTGCGTCAAGACCTCACTCGCGCTATCTCCGTACTTGATCTTGCAGAGGATGAATATGATCAAGCTCTGGCTCATTTCTCCGGCGGCCGCAGCGCCTCCGTATTTGGCGCGACAAGTAGCAAACCCAAGCGCAGTAACACGGCCAGTAGCAACTCCGAATTTGTATCGACGCTATGTAATGGCTTTGCATTCAACCTACCCATCATCTTACTCGGAGTAGTTGCATTGATCGTTTACTACGTTGGATAACTCAGTTCACTACCACCACCCCATCCCTGCCCCTCCTGTTTGTTTTCCGGCCATGAGCCAAGAAGATCTTACTAAAATTGACTCCTTGAGTGCTCACGAGCGTGCGCTTAGCGAGCAAATAGCGCAGCTTCAGGACTTCGTGGAACACGGCCCCGAGCGGGAGCGCATGGCAAGACAGGAGGAAATGCAGACATTACCTCCCCCATCAGATCTACTCGGGAGAAAAAGAGAAAAAGAATTCATGGAGAAGCTCAGCAGAGGCGAGCTGAAAAACCAGAGACGAAACCAAACCAGAAGTGGCTTTTTACTCATATTACTTCTCCTTGCTATTTTGACACTAGGGATTTGGATATTTAGTATAATTCAGTAGACAAACACCTATCATCGCTTCATCGCTTCATCGATTTGAAGCTTTTTCGGCTCAACACTTATCACACATCAGCTTCATGCATCGACAATTCTCACGAGCTACTATCTGGTCCTTAAGACTGGGTTCACTGCACTTTGTAGCAAACATTTTTGCTATCGTAATTGGTATGGCACTGCTTGTTTTTGGAACCGCTATGCGCTTGGACGTCCATACATTAAGTGGATTTGTCCTGCTAACTGTTGGAATCATTTCCATCCTATTATTTAAAATGTGCAGCTCCGCCATGACATGTCCCGTCTGCGTTAGCAGAATATGGGCAAACACAGGCTGCCGCAAACATCAGAAATCTAAAAAGTTATTAGGGATAAGCTACCGACTAAACATTGCCCTCAGAGTGCTTACTCGAAAGCCTTACCGGTGTCCATATTGTGCATCACGATTCAGTAGCACCAATAGCCTTACATAGTGTAGCAACACTTTTAGCCTCCGGCTCGGCTCACCCATGTAGAGAAGATTGTTACGCACTTGATTTTCTGTGGGTATCCGTTCAGCTTCAGCCATGAGCAGTGACAGAACTGAACAAATTGACGTAAGATACGTTGCAAATCTCGCTAGAATTGAGCTTAGCGACGAGGAATGCACTGTATTCCAAAAACAACTAGGGGCCATCATTGGCTACATTGATACTCTTAAAGATGTCAATTTAGATACGGTAAATACTGAGAACTTAGACGCAGTAGAGGATACTGAGCTACGTGAGGACATAAGTAAACCGAGTCTCAATCAAGATGATCTTTTGCGAAATGCCCCAGAAAGTGCCAAGGGTCAAATTCGTGTGCCCAAAGTCGTGGACGCATAATATTACTATCAACCCATGGAATTATCTAATCAAAGCATCACCTCACTTCGTCAGCAGCTTATTAGTGGCGATGTGTCCAGCACAGACATCATCAATTCACTAGCCCATGCTATTGAGACAAAGGATGCTGAAATTGGCGCATACATCTCTCATGATTTTGATGCTGCTCAACAAGATGCCAAGACTGCGGACCTAACGCTACCCTTGGGCGGCATTCCCATAGCGATTAAAGACAACATCAACGTCAAAGGTCACCCCTGTAGCTGCGCCTCTCACTTTCTGGAGGGAGCTTACACCTCACCATATGATGCTACGGTCATCCAGAAATTACGCTCCGCAGGAGCCATTCTCTATGGTCGCACTAACATGGATGAATTCGCAATGGGCTCTACGACCGAAAACTCAGCTCTAGCTAATACCGTCAACCCTCACGATATCACCCGTGTTCCTGGAGGTTCCTCCGGAGGTTCAGCAGCTGCTGTCGCATCACATAGCGCTATCGCAGCCCTTGGATCAGACACCGGCGGATCTATCCGCCAACCCGCCAGTTACTGTGGTGTTGTCGGCCTCAAGCCATCGTATGGTCGAGTATCTCGTTATGGCTTAGTGGCCTTCGCATCATCATTGGACCAAATTGGTCCAATCACCCAAAACGTGGAAGATTCTGCTCTACTACTCAATGTAATTTCAGGTGGGGACCCCGCAGACAGCACATCCTTGGACCAATCTGAAGTCGACTTCACCGAGAGATTAAATGATGGCGTATCCGGCATGAAGCTCGGATTACCAAAAGAATACTTTGGTGATGGTATCGACCCGGCAGTTCGTGACAAGGTGAACGAATCCATCAAAAAACTTGAGGCTGCAGGTGCTGAGATCGTCGAAATCTCATTACCGCACACTGAATATGCGGTAGCGACTTACTACATTATTGCTCCAGCTGAGGCCTCATCGAATCTATCTCGTTTTGATGGAGTTCGTTACGGCAATCGAGTTGATGATCCGAGAGAAATCATTGATCTTTACCGACGTAGTCGTGAGCAAGGCTTCGGTCCCGAGGTCAAACGACGTATCATCTTGGGCACCTACGTTTTATCTTCGGGATATTATGATGCCTATTACAATAAAGCTCAGAAGGTAAGGAATCTCATCAAGCAAGACTTTGCCAATGCTTACAAAAAAGTAGATGCTATTTTATCCCCCGTTACACCGAGTGTTGCCCCCAAGATAGGAGCAGACAAAGATAACCCATTACAGCAGTATCTAGCAGATATTTTTACCATTTCAGCGAACCTAGCCGGCATCTGCGGTATTAGCGTGCCATGTGGAGAGATCACAGCAGACTCGAACAGTCAACTGCCCGTTGGTCTTCAAATTCTCGGGCCTCATATGGGAGAACAGACTATCCTAAAGATAGCTAAAACCGTCGAAGATCTGACACAGACAAAGTAAGTTTAGAACATTTACTACCATCGGTAGTGAGCAAATCTGCTAAGAGCTCGCTTCATTTTTCTCCAAATGACGATCACTCATTTTAGTGACCACGGCTTTGATTGCTGCGATCACAGCAAGACCTTGCTGTTCAGGACAATCAGATTTTGTATGGTATCGTTGCACACGTTCAAGATTGACGCCCAGGCACGAGTCTAGATCTTCGGGGGTGATTGCAGGGTAGTGTTCCGCCTTATTATATTGCAATACCAGTGGTGTCTCACCCCAATCTAAACCTGTAGTAGCCGCATTACTCATGAGATCACTCAACGCCGCTTTGCATCCTAATTGTTTGTCAGGGTCACAACTAACCACAAAGACTAGGGCATCACAATCAGACAAAACCAATTGGTCGGCAGCTTGATGTAAGGGCTTGCCCGAGACACCCTGCAAGCGAACCCTGACAAAAGGACCATCAAGTAGAGGCTCTGGCCATATAAACTCTACATTGATCACCTCAGCATCAGAAACTGGCACCGAGCTGGGTACAGATTGATCGTATTGCTCAGCAACGCCCTTGATGATATCTTTTTTACCCGAATCAGGTTGACCAATAATGGCTACCTTGAGCTCAAGCTCACCAGATTTAGATATCCACTTAGCCATGTAATAATCACACCAACATTGTTGTCAGCTGATCATACAGCCTACATTCGTATATTGGATGAAGTATAATTAAGCTAACTTGCTTAGCTCTCTTGCTACAATGATGAGGGTTTCCTTCACGCCTGGTGCATATGGCCCCTGTTGCAACACGGCGAGAGTTGTACTTCCCTCAGTGATAAAATCAACTGATCCGCTACCAAAGTTTAACTCCATGTGCTCTGGATCTCCCAAACCCATGGACGTGATTGCTGAACGAAAATCAGACAATGCCTGCTTCTCCTGACTTCCCACTGTGGCAACGGTTCCAATACCTGAAAGGTTACGTGCTTTTTGGATGATTTCGTTCGCATCCAAGATATGGTCAACACCAAAAATCGCACGGATTTCAAGCTGTTGCATACCTACTGATGCACTTGGGGTGGGTTGAGACATAGGTGCGGCAGGCGATGTTTCGGATTCTTGATTTGTCATAGTTTGAGGATGATTTGTAATTTCAGCATCAGCAGCTGGTATGGGTTCGTCGTCAGCAGGTTGAATTTCTGGATCGTCACTTTGTGATGCCACTGCAGGCATGAAAGGAGCAGGAACAGCTGCAAAATCCTGTTGAGGCTCGAGTTTAGCTTTTGCTTCCTCATAGTCATCAGGAGAATCTGCAATCGCCTTGAATGGAGAGTCAACTATTGAGTCCCCGCTTTCAGAAGCAGCGTTACCCTCTTGACCAAAACCATCCATTTTGAAGGGCTCATCAGCCGATCCAACTGATTGATCGTCACTAGCAAATGGAGATGCTTCATTGCTATCGGAGTCAGATTCTTGCTCACTCGTGCTAAATGGGCTAGCAACCTCATCATTGCCTTCTGGTGGAGGTGTGTCCTTGCGTCCTCCCGATGCGATACTGAATATTCCTTTCTTAGACATTACTAGATATGATTGATGGTTAGCTTATCTTGCTGATGGCAACTCTCCTTATATTAACGATTATCTGATAGTTATCCACATAATAATTCATCAATTTTTTTCAAAGCTAAGCTCTCCTTTGTCTATTATGACCTGAATTGAGTCTCCATCTTGAAACTTGCCTTCGAGCACCTCAAGACTAAGCGGATCGAGCAAACATCTCTGGATAGCACGTTTGAGTGGACGAGCTCCATAGACCGGGTCGTAGCCTTGATTAGCCACAAACTCCTGCGCTGCACCAGACATCGAGAGGCCAATCCCTTGCTTGGCTAGACGCTGGCGCACACGCCCCAGCTGCAAAGCAACAATCTGATTAAGTTCATCGCGCTTGAGCCGCTCAAAAATAACTGTCTCGTCGATACGGTTCAAAAACTCAGGTCGGAAATGACCTCGCAGTGCCTCCATTACCTTGGCCTCCCTTTGCTCAGCATTTTGCTCATCCACTATATGCTGACTGCCTATGTTTGAGGTCATGATCAAAACAGTGTTGCGGAAATCAACAGTTCTCCCCTGTCCATCCGTAATACGCCCATCATCTAGCACTTGGAGTAGCACATTGAAAATATCAGGGTGAGCTTTCTCGATCTCGTCAAAAAGCACAACCGAGTAGGGATTTCGCCTTACGTGCTCACTGAGCTGACCTCCTTCTTCATAACCAACATAACCAGGAGGGGCTCCAATAAGACGCGCCACACTGTGTTTTTCCATATACTCAGACATATCGATGCGAACCATTGATTGTTCATCATCAAATAGAAATTCTGCAAGAGCTTTCGAGAGCTCAGTTTTGCCGACTCCAGTTGGCCCAAGAAAGATGAAAGAACCAATAGGCCTGTTTTCATCTTGTAATCCAGCACGGGCACGGCGCACGGCATTAGACACCGCAATAATTGCTTTATTTTGACCGATTACCCTATCCCCGATCCGCTGCTCCATCTTTACAAGCTTTTGTCGTTCGCCCTCTTGAAGTCTACTCACGGGAATACCTGTCCATGAAGAAATAACGCGTGCAATATCTTCCTCTGTTACTTCCTCTTTGAGAATACGTGAGTCAGCTTGCAAGTGGGAAAGCTTCACCTTTGCATCAGCAAGGTCTTTCTCAGCATCGGGTAAATTACCATATGTTATTTCGGATGCCCGATTAAGGTTACCCAGGCGCTGAGCTTGCTCTGCTTCATTGCGCAGTTCTTCGATGCGCTCCTGCGCTTCCCTCACAATATCGATGACATCCTTCTCATTTCTCCACCGCGCCATAAGTGTCGCCGACTCCTCCTTAAGGTCAGCCATTTCCTCTGTCACCTTGGCAAGTCTAGCTGCACTGGCATCATCATTTTCTTTTGCTAGAGCCTGACGTTCCATCTCCAGCTGCATCACCTGGCGCTCGATCTGATCAATCTCGGTTGGCATCGAATCAAGCTCGATTTTCAAGCGCGAAGCAGCCTCATCGACAAGGTCAACAGCCTTATCAGGCAGAAAACGATCCGTGATATAGCGATCCGAAAGTTGTGCGGCTGCTACAATTGCGCCGTCTTTGATGCGCACGCCATGATGAACCTCATAACGTTCTCTTAGACCGCGCAGAATGGCGATAGTGCTATCAACACTGGGTTCCTCGCAACGTACTGGCTGAAAGCGGCGCTCTAGGGCCGCGTCTTTTTCAATATACTTTCTGTATTCATCAAGTGTAGTTGCACCGATAGTGTGTAGCTCACCACGAGCAAGCTGAGGCTTCAGCAAATTGGATGCATCTACTGCTCCCTCACTGGCACCGGCTCCCACAATGGTATGCAACTCATCTATGAAGAGAATAATTTCGCCTTCAGATTCGGTCACCTCTTTCAGAAAGGCCTTGAGTCGATCCTCGAACTCACCTCTATATTTAGCACCAGCGATCATACCACCAAGGTCCATCGTGATTAAACGCTTGTTCTTCATAGAATCTGGCACATCTCCACTAATGATACGCCGGGCTAATCCTTCAACGATCGCTGTCTTGCCTGTGCCGGGCTCGCCGATGAGCACGGGGTTATTTTTAGTACGCCTCGATAGCACCTGCATGATGCGACGAATTTCCTCATCACGACCAATCACAGGGTCAATCTTTCCCTCCCTTGCTTTAGCTGTCAGATCTGTTCCGTATTTTTCTAAAGTTTGATATTTACCCTCAGGATCCTGATCAGTCACTTTTTGGCTACCTCGAATCTGCTCAAGTGCCAAATCGGCTTTCGCCCTATCTAAGCCCGCCTCCTTGAGCAATTTCCCAGCAGCAGAGCTAGAATCCAAATTAGCCAATAAAAAATGCTCAACACTCATGAAGTCGTCCTTCATGTCCTCACGTATTTGATCTGCTGCATCCAAGCTAGAGCGCAATCCATAACTCATTTGCGGTTGAGATGCCGCGCCTTGTATGACGGGTTCATTTTCTAATGCATTCATTGCCTTTGCCTTCATGCGGGTGACATCGATCCCTGCTTTTTCAAGAATGGGAGCAAAGATACCTCCCTCTTGCTGCAGCAGAGCCACCAAGACGTGTATGCTTTTCAACTCGGCGTGCGCAGAGCGCGATGCCAACTGCTGTGCCGCCTGCAAAGCTTCTTGTAATTTGGTAGTTATTTTATCAAGTCCCATATTATTAATTAGTTACGTTTGTTTGATTCGAATACACAGGCAAATATTTGCCGAGCCTTCAGGTAGTAAAGCGTCATCATAGCAACTATTTGTTCACTTATTTGTCAATTCCTGTATTTTTAGTTTATCATGCCACTACAATCTCATCGCGAATGGTGCGAATCTGCAGCCGAGAACGGGGTCAACAGGTAACACTTATGGCAGAGCACTTAAAAAACTAGCCAACTTCTACCTTGCAACAGACCAGCTCTCCAGCATATCCACCAGCATGTCTAAGGCACTGCCACCCAAACCTCGCAGTTTGAGCCAGAAAAAAAGCGCTATCACAATTGTGGCATCGCAATACAATCCTGAGTTTACCGATGCGTTGGTGGAAATGACTCAACAAGAACTTGCTGAGCTCAATCCAAATCTCCAAATTAACACCATTCGCGTGCCTGGAGCTTTTGAAATACCCGTTCTTGTGGAATCAGTCATGCAGCAGCAAAAACCAGCCTGTGTTATTGCCTTGGGCCTAATCATTCGTGGCCAAACAGCACATGGCGATCTGGTTGCTGAAAGTGTGACTCAGTCTCTCCAACAAATTGCTGTTTACCATGTCACCCCTGTCATCCATGAAGTTATTTTGTGTGATGATAGCAAGCAAGCCTACGCGAGGTGCATCGGCAGCGAACTAAACAGAGGTAAAGAAGCTGCCAGAGCTGCCGTAACCATGATGGATAGCATGATGGATAGTATGAGCAAAATTCAACGCAGCAACAGTCGCGCATTTCCAAACAAGTAGTAATGACCATACTCAAACGCAGAAACATCCGGGAAGCTGCTATTCAGTTTCTCTATTTAGCTGACCTTGAAGACGGGCCTGAAGCTGCAGAAATGGAGCAAGCCTTCTGGCAAATGATTCAGGAGAGTAGCCTCAACAAGCTCAATCTAGCAAAGTCCAAAGCAATCCTCCATGTGGCCCAAGGACGAGGCAGCCGCACACTCAAATTTGAGCAATTAGCCTCGGCGATCCAGCCTGAGCTAAAAGCGAGCCCAGCGGCTCACGCCCTGCATACATCCTTAAAGCAGCTCCTCGCTCAGGAAAACAAGCTAAGCGCGCAAATCGATACTCTCCAATCAATCATCCAAAACAAAAGCAGCAAACCCATACCTGATATTGCCATCAAAGAAGTCATCGAAGTCAACCACGACTTGATGCAGGCCCGCTCAACATGGACTGAAAAATCATCTAATCATCCTGATTGGACTGTAAAACTTGAGGCCCTGAATGCAACCATTGCCCATCTTGCAAGATCATCACAGAGGCTGGCATCAATTGAAGATCCTGAGTCAACGATCGTTGACTTTGCCCACCTACGCGCGAGTAGTGCTGAACTATCGACATTTCGCAGAGAGACCCAAAAGCTGGTTTGTCAGATTCTCGAACACAAAGAAAAAATTGATGCCGACCTTGCGAAAGTGATTGAAAACTATGCGCCTGAAAGAGTAGACCCTGTAGATCGTGCTATTCTTCGGCTCGCATCTTACGAGCTGCAAATGTCAGATGATATTCCACGTGCCGTCACTATCAACGAGGCTATCGAGATTGCAAAAAAGTTTGGTACGAGTGACTCGTCTCGCTTCATTAACGGCATCCTCGACGCGCTCTAGAAAATGCTCACCATTTAATGTGGGTAGATCTCTATTCATTGTGAAAGCCTCTCTGTAAATTGGCGTATCAAGAAATAGTAGATTACAATCATCCCAAAAGGTTCCAGCTTGCAGCCGCTGCAACGAAATGGTTGTATATCTCAGACAGTAAATGCCTGTGTGACCAGACGTAACAGGCAGCGCCTACCCCGGCTAATTGACAGCAAATGAGCAAAACAATTGAAATTCACGGAGAAAACAATATCCCCAATGATGGGGCCCTTGTTATACCCGGCAGGCTAGATTTCAACCAGATGCTTCTGCTTGAACAGGTTTTTTCGGGCAGAAAGATCACATGGCTGTGTGAAGAGAACGTGGTATTCGACGACTCAGTGCGCAGTTACCTAGAACAAGACGGTATTACAGCGGTTGCCTTCTCAGCTGACGACCAGGCTCCAGATCTTATCGGCAAGACACTTGAGGCAAATATAAATGACGGTGGCCTTATCATTTACCTTAGTGGCCTTGTCAGCGTGCGAGAAGGCGAGTGCCGACATCTCCATGCGGCCAACATAAAGCAACTTTGTGCCTTGGGACTTCCTGTTCTTCCTCTGGCTGTTGCCAAACCCGTGGAGCTGGCATACTCACCAGAAAACCTGAACAGGTTGCCTGGCACTATTTTTTCTTTTGCCCCGATATTACCGAGTAAATCAGTCTCAGTTGCCGCATGGCAAGAAGCCATACATGCAGCTGATGAAGTGTGGTTTTCAGCTCGAGCATTTCTCAATGAGTCTTTACCAGTCGCGATTCTTAATGGAATAAAGAAAAATGGTTCTACCGCCAGCCTCTTCGACGGAACCGACGACACGACCACCAGTTTCGATAAGCTACTTGGCGCAGCAATTGCGCTGGCTGGTGTCATTAAAAAAGAAACCAAAAAAAGACGTGTTGGCATTTTACTGCCCCCAGGTAAAGGAGGGATGATTGCAAACCTCGCAGTAGTTTTTGCTGGCAAAATACCAGTTAACATCAACTTCACTTCCAGCCAAAGCGCTATTCACTCATCGATACGTCAGTCAGGGGTGGATAAATTCATCACGGCTGACCCCTTCGTTCGCAAAGCAGCCTCTTTTCCATGGCCACCTAACCGCGACCTAATATTCATTGAGCGTGTCTTGCCTACTATCAAGAACAAGATCATTCGCTGGGTCATTTTAAGCAAAGTGCTGCCGACAACGCTCCTAATAAAGATCCTCGGCTTATCAGACATTCAGGGAGACGATGAAGCTGTACTACTATTTACCTCTGGATCATCTGGAGAGCCCAAAGGGGTGCCTCTTACTCACCGCAATGTGCTGGCCAACGTATGCCAGTTTGGCTGTAAAATACAGCTCCGACACCAAGCCAAAATTCTAGGCTGCCTGCCATTGTTTCATTCTTTCGGCAGTACGGTGACATTGTGGTATCCCTGTATTGAGGGTATCAATCTCATCACTTATCCGAGCCCTCTGGAGACAAAACGTCTTGCTGAGCTAATCAGCATGCACAGTGCTAATTTGCTGCTATCCACGCCCACTTTTTTGCGAGGTTATATGCGCCGGGTTAAACCAAACCAATTACAATCGCTCGACTACGTTATTACAGGGGCTGAAAAGCTTCCGGATACTTTAGCGGAATCGTTCCATAAGAAATTTGGAATTCTACCGATGGAAGGTTATGGCTTAACCGAGACCGCACCGGCCACCAATGTCAATTTACCTGATCCCGCCAGTGAAGGTGATGCACCTGTTATACACACCAACCGTCGCGGCTCCGTTGGCAAATTCCTCCCCGGAATCGCCGTTAAGATGACGCATCCAGCGACCGGAGAGCCGTGCCCCATCGATAAGCAAGGCACAATCTGGCTACGTGGTGCCAATGTATTCCCTGGCTATTTAGACAACCGGAAAAAGACAGATGATGTTATTACCGACGGCTGGTTCAACACCGGTGACATCGGCCGAGTAGATGAAGACGGTTTCTTATTTATCGAAGGCCGGCTTTCTCGTTTCTCAAAAATAGGAGGAGAAATGGTTCCTCATGAAACCATTGAAGCGGCCATTATCAAACTACTGGGCCTTGACGATGAAACTGAGCGCCGCATCGCTGTTGTCGGTATTCCTGATGTGCAAAAAGGTGAAGCTATTGCCTTACTCACCACTGTCTGTAGCGACACATACCAACAAGAATGTATCGATCTTCGCTACAAGCTAATGGATACTGGCTTGCCCAGCCTTTGGTGCCCTAAAATGTTCATTCCTGCTGAGCAGATCCCAATGCTAGCATCGGGCAAATTAGACATCAAAGGCTGCCAAGAACTCGCCCGGGAGCATGCATGAAATCGCTGGTTTTCATCTTTCTTTCAATGGTATGGGCTCAAGCTCAGATACCCGCAGACTGCACTCAAATCATCGTCGGCACATCACAAGGTTGGAATTCCTCTTATGCCTCACTAACACTTTTCGAGAAAAAAAGCGAAAAAAAGAGTGCCCAATGGCAGATTGCTATAAAAACATGGCAAGCGCGCCTTGGAAAAAATGGACTTGCCTGGGGAGCCGGCATTCACCCTACCCCTAAGTCATCAGCCCCGATAAAAAAAGAAGGTGACCTACGTGCTCCAGCAGGGATTTTCAAAATCGGTGGTGCCTATGGCTATGCTGCCAAGATTACTTGCTTAGAGACATTACCCTATCGTCAAATTACTGAACGCGACCTCTGGATAGAGGATCAAAAGTCTCCTTATTACAACCAACATCTCGTTCTCAATGCCTCGCCCATTACCACATGGCAGCAGCAAGCCCAGATGAGGCAAAATGATCACGCCCACTCACTTAAGCTTTATATAGCTCACAATGATTCCATTCTTGGCGGCAAACCCATCCCGGGACGAGGCTCCGCTATTTTTTTTCACATCTGGCGGGATAGTGGTGCACGTGCAACCGCAGGATGCACTACCATGGCCGAGCGTGCTTTGACTCGGCTAATTGCACGCATCGACCCAGACAAGCAACCCGTCTACGTAATCCTTCCGCAACAAGAATACCAACGCCTCAAAAAAAGCTGGCGACTTCCATGATCTGAAGTTTAATTCTCATAGGTAGTTATTACACACTCATTTCTAAAATGCTTTCTTTTTCAAGTTGTTGGAACAATTCACGCCACTCTGAAGGCGATGAAATGATTGATGAGATAGTCAAGCTTGGCTTCGATACGATTGAGCTAAGTCATGGCATGACGATCAGCAAATTACCTGGCATCCAAAAAGCCTTCCAAGAGGGGAAATTTCGCTGCTCAGGTGTACACAATTACTTCCCTTCACCTGTCGAAGTCATGATCGATGCTCCAGATGCCTACGAGTTCAGCTCGCACCGCCCTCATGAGAGAACTCGCGCGCTAGAAATGACATTACGCACTCTGGATCTGGCCGCTAAATTTGACGCCAAGTATGTCGTCATGCATATGGGATCTGTCCCAATGCCCTCGAAGAAATGGACAAAAAAGCTCACCAGAATGCTCAAGGATGGACAGCAGCTTGAGCGCAGCTTCGCCAAGCATAAGCTGAAATTTGTTCGTAAACGGGAAAAAATAGCACCGCTTTACTACCAAAGGGCGATCGAAGCACTAGAGCAGCTTGCCGAGAAAGCTGCTGAGCTCAAGATCCCACTGGCTGTGGAGTCACGCAGCAGATACGAAGATGTTCCCAACGAATCAGAAATGCTGCGTCTCCAAGACCACTTCAAAGAGAATCCATGGGTTGGTTACTGGCATGACTTTGGGCATGTTCAGCTAAAACATAATCTTGGGCTTCTAAACCATGATCAATGGCTTGAGAAAATGGCTCCCTACCTTATCGGATGTCACGTGCATGATGTATACTGGCCAGACCGTGATCATCGCATACCACTCACGGGCGAATTGGACTTCGACAAATTGCTCCGCCACGTCGACCCAAAGCTGCCATTCGTGTGGGAACTCTCCCCGACACGCGAGGCACCACAGATCAAAGAAGCCCTTCAAGTTTGGCAAGCCAAGTTCCCTGACACGCTGAGTGATTAGATGCCCATCACGGCCCTGACAGCCTCGCGCTTCAATCTGAGCTCTCGCCATTCATTTACTAGACGTGATGCTTCAATGACACCACAGCCAGAGGGAACGGCAATGTTACTTCCCTCCCAATGAACTCCCCTTATGGCAACCAGAGATGTAAACACCCCATCTTTAAGTAGGCCAAATGGGGCCCCAAAATAGGCTGGGCAATCTAAGCGGCTTCTCCATCCTTTCAAAAGCGCCATAGTTTCCTGTGTACGAGGCAATGGTCCAAGAGCCGGAGTTGGGTGAAGCCTTGTGATTAGCTCGTCCACACTTCTGTCAGCAAAAAGCTCTACATTGATTGGAGTGTGAAAATGAACCAGTCGACCCAAATCTAGAATGTTTCTATCGCCACGCTCGACTACACCAATATCTGAAAGCTTAGCTACCATGGTCTGAGCGACAAACTCATGCTCTCTAATTTCCTTACCATCGACTGCAAAAACAACGCGCTCATCTGCCTTAGCTGTTCCTGCTAAGGCCATCGTTTTAAGTGACCGGCCCTCCTGCTCAAAAAGTAATTCCGGGGTTGCCCCGCAGAATCCATTACCACCAGAACTCCATCCATAGCTATAAAATGGAGCCCCTAAATTCTGCATGCAACCGATCAATTGATCACCATCACCTCCGGCGATCTGGCCCCGCTCCGTCGCGACCGGCACGGATTTCTCAATCACTCCCTTAACTATCTTCTCATTAATTTCAGCAAAAACGCCAGCGAAGCTTTCCGAATCTAGCTCGTCCCACACGATATCAAGCTTACTATCGCAATACCCTAGCTGCGCTAAATCAGAAACCTCGATAAGCTGAGTCGGCACCTTCCATGGTCGTGGCGAGGACAAGGCGAAATCATTGATGTAGAATGCCGTAGCGTGATCTGGAGCAACTTCGAATTCGTTGAATGGACCAAGCCCTACTACATAGCTTCCATCTCCAGCTTTCATAAAAGCTATACCATCACTTTTCTCAATACTCTGCACCCCCCTAATCAACAGTGACAAGGCGCTTAGACCAAGATTATTTTAACACATACTAAATTTGGTATTTGGTATTTGGTCGTTGTGAATTAGAACTTAAGCATGGGTCGCATCCCCGAAGAGACGATTGAACAAGTTATTGCCGCCACAGATATCGTGGACTTGGTAGGATCATACTTGCCTCTGAAGCGAGCTGGTTCCAACTTTAAGGCGAATTGCCCCTTCCATAACGAGAAGACGCCGTCGTTCATGGTCAATCCTGCGCGGCAATCCTACCACTGCTTTGGCTGCGGTGAGGGTGGCAATGCTATCAGCTTCGTGATGTCGTATGAAAACCTTCCATTTCCGGATGCCATCAAGAAATTGGCCAACCGAGCTGGTGTCGTAGTTCAGGAGGACGCCTATGATCCAGAGGCTGACAAACGCAGGCGACGTAAATCTAGGCTTCTTGAACTGCACAATCAGGCCGCCCGATTCATGCATCAATTAATGATGGAGTCCCCCGATGCGCAGCATGCACGTGATTATTTAAAATCACGTGGATATGGCAAGGGCATGGCTGAAAGATGGGTCGTAGGCTGGATGCCTGAAAACGCCATTACTTTTCTAGATTGGGCCAGAGAACAGGGCTTTACAGGGCGTGAGCTATGCGACAGCGGACTCGCAGCACTCAAGAATGAACACAACGCCCGTGCAGGTATCTACGTGCGCTTCCGTGACCGCCTCATGTTTCCGATTCATAACGATTACGGTGACATTATTGCCTTCAGTGGTCGGCAACTCCGTAACGATCCAAACACAGGCAAATATATCAACTCTCCTGAGACGCAACTCTTCAAAAAGTCCAAAGTCTTTTTCGCACTAGATAAGGCACGCCGACAAATGATGAAGGATAAATATGCTCTACTCTGCGAGGGACAGATTGATGTAATCGCCTGCCATGAAAGTGGCATCGGCAGTGCGATAGCCACCTTAGGGACCGCCTGCACACCTGAGCATGCTCGATTACTCAAGCGCTATACCAATGATGTCGTTATTTGTTTTGATGCAGATGCTGCAGGATTCAAAGCAGCAGATAAGGCCTTTGCTATTCTTGCTCCAGAGGGTATGCACATTCGCATGGTGATCATGCCCGAGGGTGATGATCCAGACTCCCTCATCAAGCGTGATGGCTCTGATACCTTCAAGGCATTAGTCGAAGATGCTCACGAGTATTTTTATGTAAAACTTGAGCACGAGTCCTCGATGCGTGACTTGTCATCAATTCGTGAACGAACAGCCCTAGCGAAGGAGCTCGCTAATTTAATTGCTTATGTTGGCGATAAACTCACTAAAGACGCTCTCATCAACCAAGTTGCAACCCGACTAGGCATTGGCGCCGAGGAAATGAGGGGCAGCGTTGTTGAGGCAGAGAAGCAACGAGCCCGTGGTAAGTTTTTTGAGCAGAGACAAGCAAACGCACAGAGCAAAAACAATACGAAGGGTCTCGCTAAACCAAATGCTACCCACATGAATGGTTCGATTGCATATCTTTGCAACCTTGCGCTGAGTTCTCAGGAAGCTCAAGATTGGCTCGGGGAGCAACTCGAGACCATCGCTGACCCGCTAAGCTCACTCTCAGGGGGCTCTATCTTGCGTGATATTCTTGCCAAGCTCCCAGACCCCAAAAATGCTGCGGCCATTCAAACCTATCTAACATCGCTGGATCCTGATGATCAGCAAGCCCTGCGAATCTCACTAGCACAAGACACCCCCAGTTCTCCGGTGAGAGCCGCAGAGGAAACAACCGCTATGCTAGTGAACACCCACTTCCAGAATAAAGAGGCCGCCGTGCGGGCAAGACTACGACAGCCTGACTTGGGACCAGAACAAATGGTAGCCCTGATGAATGAAGCTAAAGAACTTCAAGATATTCTTAAAAATCTTCAACAAAGGTTCATTCGCTAGAGGCATAGGTTCATCCCGCTAGAGGCACAGCTTCATTCCGCAGAAGCATAGCTGTGGGCAAACAGCACAGGTTTGGGCAAACCGATAGATAGCTTCTAGTTAGCAACTGGCTTCGCCAAAATAACAGCGTCTCCTGCTTGTACTACCATGCCAGGTTTCATACTACCGTAATCAATATCTGCAATGACTCGCTTACCCTCAATTGCATTAACGCTAACTTTACCAATGAAATCAGCTCCTCTTTTGACGATGAGTTTGGTGGTGTTCTCGATTGGCATATTGTCTGGAACATTGATAACTGCGAATCCCCAGTTGTGATCAGCAGCGGTAATGCGGCCCTCAGCTTTGTTTCCTGCAATCCGTTGCTTTCTTTTTTGAACCCTATCCCTCAAGACAACTATCTCTTCTTCGTTGCTTGCCAATTTCTTTTCTGCAGCATTGGCAAGCTCCTGCTTTTCTTCAAAATCTCGGTTCGCTGTCTTCACATCATTTTCCAGTTTATCAACCAAGGCAGGAACTTCTGCTAAACCTACATCACCGGCAATTTCATTGAATGCTTTTTTGATGCTGACAATCACATCCTCGGTCTCTTTGAGCTGCCGATCCTGCTCTGCAATCTTTCTGCTCCAGTCTGACGACTGTCGTTTACCTGTCTTAATTTTGGATACCACATTGAGCAGTTCAGCATCAGCCTCGATGAGAGAGGCTTTCACTTGATCCCTCTCGGCTTCCATATCCTTTGCCTCTTTTTTGGTTTTGATGATGTAGGCGTTACGAGTCAAATTTTGGTTCTGCATCTCTATGCGTTCATCTTGCATCACCGTGAATTTGTTCATCGTGCTGAAGGAAAACCAACTACCTGTCAGTATGATGATGATCGCGATTACGTAGAGAATGATTTTCATAGAATAAAATGCAGTAAGGGGAAAATAATAGGTGAAACGTATGAATTAGGTGTATTTATGCGGTGGCAAACTTGGTTACTTATCTAGCGAGTCAAAAAACTTATTTTGTCGTTCACCTTTTCAGTTTTTTGCTCTGGTCTTACTCGATCACCGGCTCGAAGCGCTTCACCGGGAGCCATCGATTCCTTGATGATATCAGCCGCAGCCCGCCCTGTTTCGACAGCAGTCACCTGAAGTTTGGCTATCACCTCATCAGCTCTGACAACTTCCAACACAGATCCGGGAACCACACCTTCATTATCTCCACCATCAAGGATTACAAACCCCCAACCGCTGTAAATAGCTCGGATAGATGTGGACATACTCGCCAGAGAACGGCCCTGTGTGTAGTCAGAGATAATTTGACTCAGAGCCTCAATCTTTTGATCACAATCTTGATTTTGTTGATTTAGCTTTGCGACTCGGGTTTCTTCGTTGGCGATTCCCTCTTGAGCCTCTACGAGCTGATTTTTCAGACGCTTGAGCTTAGGAATGAGGGCGTCAGGAGCTGGCAAATCTTTGAGTACATCGTTGGCAGAGGCGATCTCTCTCGCCTTGTCATCAAATGTCTGCTCTAGTGTAGATATCTCTTTTTTCAAATCATCATACTCTCTAATCGCCGTGGCTAAAGACTTACCCGTTTCAACAAGCTTTAGCGCGAATGATTCTTTCGATGTTTCCGCTTCTTTAAATCTTTTTTGTTGAGCCTCCAGCTCGGCTACCGTCCTTACCTTTTCCGTATTAGCAGCTCGGAGGTTGTTGATTTCAACCTCGTAGGCCTTCTGGTTCTTGAATGCTACGAAAGTAGCAATGACCAAAACAACAGCAGCGATGATTCCAATTATTTTTGACATAGCGAGTGAAAAAATGTTACGCATGCGTTAGTTTAAACGCGCAACCTTCCGCCATTTTACAAATAATATGAATAACGAGCAATGTAAAATTTGTTTATTTTTATAGTGTTTTTCCTTGTGCTTACGACGATTAAGCCACATCCGTTCATGCCGATTCGGCAATTTTTGTAATCATGCAGACGATTTTGCGTATTTTCTCATACCTAGGCAAGTACCCAAAGCTGGCCAGTGCTCAGCTAGTGTGTGCCATTTTGATGACACTCATGCTCTTGGTTTTTCCTATGATGACTGGTCGTATCAAACGAGAGGTCATTGATAATGGCGAAATCGAAAAACTGTGGCCCTACGTTGCTGTGGTGGTTGCTGCTTTCTTTTTCCGAGACTTCTTCAACTGTCTAAGGATTCTCATTAACAACACCTTCGAGCAAAAAGCTATCTATGACTTACGCTCATCACTGTATAATAAACTGCAACGCCTTCGCTTGAAATGGTTTGATAATCGCCGTACTGGCGATGTGATGACCAGAGTAGCTGAGGATGTCCCTCAAATGGAGCGGGTCCTCATTGACGGTATCGAGCAGGGCCTCATCGCGCTACTTCAGGTAATTATTGTCACTATTTTTCTTTTTACTCGATCACCCATTCTGGCAATCAGCGCACTAGCCCCCTTACCCTTACTTGCATTGGGCGCATGGTTATACACGCGACATGCCGGTAAACGTTATCGAGTCGTACGTAAAGCCACAGGAGAAATGAATGCGATGCTACATGATAATATCGCGGGCATTAGGCAAATTAAATCCTATGCCGCTGAAGATGATGAATTTTCTAGCTTCAATGAATCTTCAGCACAAGTGCGTGACGCCAACCTCACCGTGATGAAAGCGTGGGCAATCTATTCACCTGCCATGAGTTTCTTCAATTCTATAGGCTACACACTAGTTCTGGCAATTGGAGCATGGCAAATCTACCACCACGGGTTGGATAATGCCGTCTTATTGGAATTCTTCACAATTATTTGGGCGCTCTATGAGCCTTTGGGAAGACTACACCAACTCAACCAAATGGCTCAGTCGTCAAAAGCTGCCGCTGAGCGGGTGTTCAACATACTTGACGAAGATGATGAAATTCATGCCATCGATGGTATTGATCTACCCCAACCCATCAGTGGACACGTAAAATTTCAGAACTTAACATTTTCATACGCAGACCAACCAACTCTCCAAGACCTCTGCCTTGAAGTGCAGCCAGGTCAAACCATTGCCTTAGTTGGCTCAACGGGTGCCGGCAAGTCGACGATTGTCAATTTATTATGCCGATTCTATGAATATGATTCTGGTTCAATCACTATTGACAATATTGAACTAAATACTGTTTCAAAAAAGTCGCTGCGATCAACAATTGGCTATGTTACCCAAGATGCTTTTCTGTTTAATGGACCAGTTCGTGAAAATCTACATCTTGGCAAAAGAGATGCCACCGATGACGAGATGTGGAGTGCCTTAAAAGCAGCTAATGCAGATCAATTTGTCCGCGAATTACCAGACGCTCTCGACAGCATCGTGGGCGAGCGCGGCATAAAATTATCGGGTGGTGAACGCCAACGCCTGTCAATAGCTCGTGCTCTGCTAAAAAACCCGCCCATCCTGCTCCTAGACGAGGCTACCGCGTCAGTTGACAGCCAGACAGAGCGCTTGATTCAAGAAGCGCTGGATCACTTGATGGAAAACCGAACTGCTTTTGTCATCGCTCACCGCCTCTCAACCATAAGAGATGCAGACATGATTCATGTGCTCGACCGTGGTCAAATTATTGAAAGCGGCACACACGAGATCCTGATGGCCAAGAACGGTAAATACGCCGAATTGTCTCGTCAATCATTCCTTCGTTAGACGACTAACAAGGTCATACTAAACCGTAAGTCGAGGCTAGCCGACTTGTTACTCAGCCCACTCGACTTCAGAGCCCTTCGCCCACAGGTCCTCGAGACCATAGAGCTCACGTAAATCATTGTGCATGATGTGAACCATTACATCAATGTAATCTAAAACTACCCAACGAGAGTCGGCATTTCCCTCTGCATTGACCGCATGAACCTTATGGTTACCAACCATTTCTTTTTCGACATCACGCATCACTGCCTTAAGATGAGGCATTGAAGTTCCGGAGCAGACAACCATAAAGTCAGTGAGAGAAGATATCCCTTTCAGGTCAATAACACGAATATCCTCAGCCTGTATTTGCTCAGCGGCACGAGCGCAAGCAATGGCGAGTTCTTGTCCTTCAATAGCCATGAAATTGTATGATGTATGGGGATAAAAAAACCGCCCTGATTGGCGGCGACTCAACAGTCAGCGTGTATTGTGTGTTGCATCCTATTGAGGAAGCCACACAGTGAAAACAAAATGGAGCATAGCGGATTCGAACCGCTGACCCCTTGCATGCCATGCAAGTGCTCTACCAACTGAGCTAATGCCCCTTGTTTTCAACGTTGCCTGTCACTTCTGTGTGGAAGATGCAACAGGTGGTGCGCGGCGGATTTATCTCACTCTAGGGGATGTGGCAAGAGGTTTTTTACAGCTGAAGGGATTGGCTCTGTGCTATCGCGCCGCTTTCACCAACCACTGTCGAAGATCTTGCGCCACGCTTAAAGTGCTGTCGAGACGCCGCCCACGACTATCAACCCAAGTCTGCGCTGAAAATACTGGGTGCGTCAACCACACCGAGCCCACTCCACCAGAGCGCGGCACACTGTCTAGCCTATCGTCTTTGAGCCTATCCCACCAAGCGATATCATTGGGAGATTTAACCTCCGCTTGCCATGCTGCATCACCAGCAGAGGGCATCGTAGCCATGGTCTTTATCCCCAAAATACCTACACAGCTTTCGCCCGGCCTTAGGCAGCGCTCAATAAGCCATTGATTCTGCTCTGCAGATGAGTGATTCAACGGAGTAAAAACAAAGCGAATGGTGCGTGACGGATTTTCGCGTGCCATTGATGATGCCAACATAATGAGCGTGGATACGGTGTTCGCATCGGCATCCCCGCCAGCACCAGCATACGAAACCACCGCGAAGACAACTTCATCAGGTTTATCTTGGCCTAGAATTTCTACCGATAAACTCTTCCAAAGCAACCCGTAAGCAGCCTCACCTTCAGATTTTACGACTGGGTAGCCAACGTTCTGCGGCCCCAGGCGACCCTCAATCATTGATGCTGCTCGCTTGAGCCCTGCTCTTCCCTGCTCCGATTCGATATTACGCTGACCGATGCGATCGGAAAACTTTTCCACCATATCATCTAAATCGCTCACTCGAAGCCCGTGAGAGGCTATGACCGCATGATTTTTTTCATCTTCACGCTCTAAATAGAAATACATGAACATAAAAATGATCGTCCCGATCACAACACCCACAGGCAAGATCATGATAATAATTTTATAGATGCGTGGAGATTGGTTGTCGGCTTGATTATCTTTTGAATCTGACATGAGACTGATTAATAAGTATTTTTGCGAAAGCTTATCTGAGGACATCAAGAACTTCTGAAGCCGCCCTCTTGTGTGCCCCACGTTCACCAAGTCTTGCTGCCGTTGACAACAACCTTCCTTGCAGGTTCTCTCTGTAAGCTTTGTCTTCCATTAGCAACTTGATATTGCGAGCTATGTTGTCAGGCACGGCAGCCCCTTGGATTAATTCCTTAACGACTTCTTCACCGGCGAGAATATTAACCAGCCCAATAAATTTCAACTTCACCAGCAACTTACCTATTAACCAAGTTGGCCACGAAATTTTGTAAACTAGACAGTATGGCAATCCCAAAGCTGCAGCTTCCAAGGTCGCTGTGCCACTTGCAACCACCCCAGACGTCGCACGCTGCATTAACGAGTAACTTGAGCCCGTCTGCACATCAATGAAAGATACCGGTAATTTAGCTTCTAAAATAATCGTGCGCATCTGGTCTGCCAACACATCTGAAGCAGCTGCAGCTTCAAATTTCCAATCTGGATTATGCAAGTGAAGTCGCCCTGCTGTTTCTACCATCACAGGAAAAAGCCTGGCGACCTCGCGCTCTCTACTCCCCGGAAACAAACCTATCAAATCATGTTCGCGAGCAACGTCTTCTCGCTTATCCTCTAATTCATCGACCAAAGGATGCCCGGTAAAAACCGTAGTCAGACCTGCAGACTCAAATATTTCCCTCTCAAAAGGAAAAATACAGAGCATGAGGTCAAGAGTCTTGGCCATTTTGGGAATTCGCCCTTTATTCCATGCCCACACCTGAGGGCTTATGTAATAAACAATTTTTGTTTTCGGTGAACATTTCTTGACCGCATAAGCGAGACGCAAATTAAATCCAGGATAGTCAATTAAGATAAGCACATCAGGTTGGAGTTGAGCCACCTCGCGTAACATCTCATTGAAGCGCCGCTTAAACCAACGATAATGCTTAAGAACTTCCCAAATACCCATCACAGCAGCATCCTCTACCCAATTCGCGACTTGATCACTCGACAACTTTCTCATAGCTGGCCCACCTGCGCCCCGAAATGAAATATCTGGAGCAAGCGACAACATAGCATCCATCAAGCAAGCACCGTGGGTGTCTCCACTGACCTCGCCAGCAACAATGTAAATAGACTTCTGATTCGCTCCGCTCACCAACACATGGATAGCTGGGTTACAAAAAACTGCAAACTTGAATCCATCTTCTTCCTTCTTGATTATTACCCTCAGATTATTGATCTTTGCAACGCATGCGTATCGATATCATTACACTTTTCCCAGATATTGCTCTCAGCCCCCTAAGCGACAGCATTATCAAACGTGCTCGCGAGCAGGGCCTCGTGGACATTCAAGCCCATCAACTGCGTGACTGGGCAACTGGTAAGCACCGTAAAACTGATGACTACCTCTGCGGCGGTGGCCAGGGAATGCTTATGATGCCTGAGCCCATTTTCGCAGCAGTTGAAGAACTCAAAAATGACCTTACTCGTGTCATTCTCATGACTCCTCAGGGCAAACCTTTCCAGCAAGTCGACGCCCAGCGCCTATCTACATCGCAGCATTTGATCATTCTCTGTGGACACTACGAAGGTGTCGATCAACGTGTCATCGACACACTCGTCGATGAAGAAATCTCGATTGGGGATTATATTTTAACCAATGGCGCTGTGGCAGCTGCCGTCATCACTGATGCTATTGTCAGGCTGATACCGGGTGCTTTGGGCGATGCTAGATCATCAGCTGAGGAATCGTTTTCTAATCCAAAAATGCTCGAGGCTCCAGCATACACCAAGCCAAACGACTTTTTAGGCATGAGAGTTCCTGATGTTTTACTGAGTGGTGACCACGGAAAAATATCAAACTGGAAAAAAGAACAAGCGATCAAAAGGACAAGAGCCAACAGGCCGGACCTTTTGGATAGCTAGTCCTTACCCAGCATTTTATCAATCTTGGTTACCAGCTTGTGGGGGCATCTTCCGCGCTGGTATTTATTCCACATCACCTCACGAAGCTTCATGAGTAAGTTTTCAGGAATTGGATCATAATGATGCCATTCTTCATCCCCTTTTAATTGAGAGTATAATTTCCACTCAGAAGCATGATATGTGGCACGATACATAATAGTACCGTCATCACCCTCCTCCCTCCACTGATGTTTCTGCATGCATTTCATTATCCAAAATTTCAAAGAATGAGAATACGAAACTTCCATCATTCAAGTCATTGACGTGAGATCATTTTTTCATGACAATGTGTATCGTGCTGCGCCTCATCCAGAGTGACCTCACTAAAGTCACCCTTTATTTCACCCTTACCATTCTAGCCTCGGCCGTCATTTCGCCCTGGATCTACAATGCCGGGATGCTTCTTGCCGAGGTCGGTCAGTCACGGGCCTTGAACCCGATGCTCGATTGGTTAGCCAATCGCTGTATGGGAACACCGT
>CBFHKM010000003.1:0-5464 GCA_965656385.1 Oceaniferula sp. | reverse complement strand
ACTGAACGGCTGGTTGTCATTTCACCAGTCTACAGAATACGGGAACATCATACTTAAGGGGCTAGCATCAGCTGCCATTATCGCCCTTATTAGCGAATGTTTTTTCCGAGGAGTATTAATGGGTATTTTTTTACGCGCCATGCATCCAGCACTAGCCATGATATTTATTTCTCTATCATATGCTGTCATTTGTTCTCTGATGCCGACGGGAAGCGAGGAGCTTGCCAACCCCGATAAAGCAGATGCTGGATTTAGAATGGTTGCATGCATGACTCAGAAATTGATGTCGCTCGAAACATTTATTTTTAGTTTCATGCTCCTTTTTTGTTTTGGCCTCGTGTTATCCTATGCTCGTTATCGAACAGCATCACTCTGGTTACCTATCGGCCTTCATATCGGGTTTGTTTTTTCAATGAGCACCTTGCTGCAGGTAACCATCCCTGGCCCCAGATCAACTCAAATACCAAAACTACTAACAAGTGCCGACGGCTCATTAGGGCTGCTACCATTTTACTTGCTCATCATAAGTGCCATCCTCATACACATTATACTTCAAATAATGGATTCAAAAGAGACAGCTGAAATTTAAAACCCGCCATGTTCACAAAAACTGTCTCGGTGCCCAAGTTCATATCACGCCAAGCGAGCAGATTTCTTGACTACATTTATCCAGCGCAGTGCCAGCTTTGCCAATGCGCTCTGACACACGGCCGTCATTTGTGTAATAGTTGCAAAGAGTCGCTAAACTATACCGAGGCCCCATTTTGTGAAGTATGCGGCGCATGTTACCAAGGGGACATCACCTTAGATTTCTCGTGTTCTAACTGTCACGACCGCGAGCTTGAATTTGCATTCGCACGTGCACCACTTAACAGTAACAACAAAAGCAGAGCCTTATTGCATGATTATAAATACCGCAGGCAAATTCATCTTTCTCCAACCTTGGGAGAGCTCATAAGACTGGGCCTCAGGGACCCTAGGTTTGCGCCCTATATTGAAGATGGCATCTCCATTCCCGTGCCACTACACTCCAGCAGATTACGCAAAAGAAAGTTTAATCAGTCGGAGGAGCTCGCTACACAACTCCAAAAAATAACAGGCATAAAGTCTATTGATGCATTGAAACGTATCCGCAACACAGCAACACAGACCCGCTACAGTCGAGCCAAGAGGCTTGAAAACTTAAATGGAGCTTTTCGATTAAAAACGAGATACAAAAAGCATATTCATGGAAAACGCATCATTCTCATCGATGATGTTTTCACCACAGGGTCAACAGCAAACGAATGCTCAAAAGTGTTGTTAGAACACGATGTTACTAGTGTTGCTGTCTTAACGCTAATGAGAGGCTAGTCAGAATTACTCAGCCAAGTTTCTTTTTTAAGCGCATCCTTGGCAGCTCGTGACTCAGCATCTTTTTTGCTTTTACCTGCACCCATGCCCAAGAGTAAGCCCTGCCACTCAACCGATATTTTAAATCGTTTTGAGTGATCTGGTCCCGCTTCCTCAAGAATTTTGTAACTAGGACTCTCGGGTGCAAGCGCCTGCAACTTTTCTTGGAGCTTGCCCTTGGGGTTGCGCTCATCAGGCGACTCAGCAACCTGCATAATCCACCGTTCACATAGCCTCTCCACCGCTGCTTCAGCCGCATCTAAACCACCGTCGAGATAAACAGCCCCCATCACCGACTCAAAAGCATCAGCCAACGTAGATGGCCTATCACGACCACCCGAGGCCTCCTCACCATTCCCCATCATAATAAATTTGCCGAGATTCATTTCGCTGGCAAATTTATGCAAAGCACTTCGAGATACGAGACGCGCCCGCAGCTTGGTCAATTGCCCCTCTGGAAAATCAGGGAACATTTTGTAGAGTCGCTCCGTCAAAACCAGTTGTATTACCGCATCACCGAGAAACTCCATTCTCTGATTATGCGGGCAAGTCTCTTTTGTTTCAAAAGTCTTACTGGGGTGTGTCAGTGCCTCCCTCAAAAGAGAAGAATCCCTAAATTGGTAACCAATGACTTCTTCAATATTAGACATATGATGAATCCTTCTACGTTTTAAAAGACAACGTGAAAAGAAGACTAAGTATGGATAAAAAGGCAACGATTAAAAGAATGAAAGCATCCTACGCCTGAACGACTAAGAACTGATCAATCAAAAAAACCGCTGATTAATAGTTGATGAGTGGGGTGGCTGACGGGATTCGAACCCGCGACAACCGGAATCACAATCCGGGGCTCTACCCCTGAGCTACAGTCACCATTACTCTCATCGCGCATCCTATAAATAAGAACGCGGGGTGGCAATAAGGCATTCGACCCACCTTGCAAAGCCAAAAATTGATAATCAGGACAAAAAACATCCCAAAGGGTGGTCCTCGTGCACCCAATCATCGGCCTGTCTCTTTTACTATACAACGCTCCAATCAAGACTAAGGCAGCCAAATAATGGCACGAATGGTCTATCTTCCGACTCGACACAACCACGCAATCAATCCACCCTCCGCACGTCATGCCTCACTCTGTCGAAGACGCCCTGAACATACTGACCACAGGAACAGCTAAAGTCATCAGCGAAAAAGAGCTGAAGGAGAAGCTCGAACTTGGCAGGCCATTGCGCATTAAGCTCGGGGTCGACCCTACAGCACCAGATATCCATTTGGGACACACCGTGGCTATTGAAAAACTGCGCCAATTTCAGGATCTTGGGCATCAGGCGATCCTGCTTATCGGCGATTTCACGGCCACTGTTGGTGATCCAACGGGTCGTTCTGCTGCACGGCCGCCGTTGAGCCGCGATGAGGTCTTAGCTAATGCCGAGACCTATACCACACAAGCATTCAAAATTCTTGATCCTGAAAAAACCGAGGTTGTCTTTAATGGCGAGTGGTTCAGGCCGATGACATATGAGCAGGTACTAAAGCTCAATAGCCGCGTTACCATGCAACAAATGTTGCAGCGCGAAGATTTTAAATCACGGATCGATAAAGGCCAAGAAGTTCGTCTTCACGAAGTTCAATACCCTATTATGCAGGGATGGGATTCAGTTGAACTTAAAGCTGATGTTGAAATTGGAGGCACGGATCAACTTTTTAATATTCTGGTTGGGCGAGATTTTCAAAAAGAAGAGGGGCTTCCCCAGCAAGTCGTCATCCTGATGCCCCTTTTAGAAGGGCTTGATGGTGTCAAGAAGATGTCAAAATCTGCGCATAATTACGTTGGTGTAAGTGATGAGGCGAATGAGATGTTCGGCAAGATCATGAGTATTTCTGACGAGCTCATGGACCGCTACTACACATTACTCTTGGGGAGCGACCGTGACACCACGTTGCACCCTATGGAGGCCAAGAAGCAACTCGCAACCGATATTACCACCCGCTATCACAGTGAATCGGATGCCCAAGATGCACGCCAAACATGGGAGTCTCGCTTCTCCAAACGAGACACTGCAGCGGG
The DNA here is from genome assembly GCA_965656385.1 of Oceaniferula sp. Lineage (GTDB taxonomy): Bacteria > Verrucomicrobiota > Verrucomicrobiia > Verrucomicrobiales > Akkermansiaceae > Oceaniferula. The sequence continues at coordinate 2,004 of CBFHKM010000003.1, read as the reverse complement.
AGCGACAGAGCTCGCACTATCCTCCCTACCCACAGATCTCAACGTTATCACCCTCGTCAGCTTCACTTTCACAGAGGCTTTTGATATGAAAAAATCGAATGGCGAGCTACGCAAACAATTTATCACGACTGGTGCCGTGCAACTCAACGGCACCAAACTCACCGATCCCATGGCGACAGTGGCGCCAGCCTCTGGAGATATTCTTCGCCTGAGCAAAAAACAAACCGTCAAATTCACTTAACACAACATCATTCAACCTTTGCCATCATGCACGCATACGAACTTTTCCAAGCCGTCAAACCATCTATCGTCTCCGACATGCTAATGTGGATGCGCGAAACAGATCGAAATCTCTACAAAACTGCTCTCGGCGGCCTTGCTTCCAACAGGAAGATGCGTTTACCCTACATTCAAAAAAAACCAGTCACTGAGCAAATCGCTTGGGTACACAAAAACTTAAAGCACAAAACAAGCGATATGATCGCAGAACACTTGTTGCAGGTCTATTTCATGCAGGGTCAAGAGACTTTGCTTATCACTTTTTGTGATTCACTTGGAATTCCCCACAATGGAAAAGGACAGGTCGAAGAGGCACTTCCTGAAAAGCTTGATGAGGAAAGCCTTAAGAAAGCAATCGACGCGTTATTGGAGGATAACGATCCCGCATTGGTGACGCTCTATCTCAGAACATTCAATTTACAGACACCTGATGGGTGGACTGCAATGAGCGATGCTCTTGAAAACGATGAGCGCTTAAAATTATCCTAAAAAAAGCCTCCGTCCCCAAGCGAACAGTCATTACAAGGAGGAGGAAACAGGCAGTCGGTAAGAAAGCCCTGTTTTTCAACGATTTCAAGTGCTTACCACTTGACCTTGAAAGGGTATGAATGGATAGTCATGACGGCTTCGCTCACTATGACACCGCCAACCTCTTTCCACTTCAATAATTGGTTTGCGCTTGTCTGTTATATTTGTGCACCCCCAGCTGCAAATCAGCCACTCATTTTACTAGCAACTCATTCTAAAACATTACTTTAACTCTTATTTAATTCAGAACCTATTTCTCATGTTCGCAAAATTTTTCTCTATAAGATCAAACGATATCGGTATTGATCTCGGTACAGCCAACACACTTGTAAACGTCAAGGATCATGGCATTGTATTGCGCGAGCCTTCTGTGGTCGCTATCAATCAAGGAACCAATGAAGTCCTCGCAGTAGGAGACGATGCCAAACGAATGCTGGGCCGCACCCCAGGCAACATCGTTGCCATCAGACCACTCAAGGACGGTGTCATTGCTGATTTTGAAGTCACAGAAGCCATGCTTCGCCATTTTATTCGCAAGGTAAACAACGGTCGCCGACGTTCCAATCCGCGAGTAGTCATTGCTGTCCCCTCAGGTATCACTGAGGTTGAACGCCGTGCAGTTCGTGAATCTGCTGAACAAGCTGGGGCTCGTGAAGTCTACTTGATCGAAGAACCCATGGCAGCGGCTATCGGTGTTGGCTTGCCTGTGCAAGATGCGGCTGGCAACCTCGTTGTCGACATTGGGGGTGGCACGACTGAGGTCGCACTTATTTCACTCTCTGGCATTGTCTACAGCCGAAGCGTCAGGACAGCCGGTGACGAGCTAGATGAATCTATCATTCAGTATATGAAACGTGCATATAATTTAATGATTGGTGAACGCACAGCCGAAGAGATCAAAATTCGTCTAGGATCCGCATCTCCGCTCGCAAAAGAGACCACGATGGATGTCAAAGGGCGTGACCTTGTAGCAGGTTTACCAAAGACGATTACGATCAGCTCCCAAGAGATTCGAGATGCCATGGCTGACCCTCTCAATACGATTGTCGATGCAGTGCGCACAGCACTCGAGCGTTGTCCCCCTGAACTTGCCGCTGACCTTGTCGATCGCGGCATTGTCCTAGCAGGTGGTGGCGCGTTACTTCGCGGTCTTGACAAACTTCTGCGCGAAGAAACAGGGCTACCCGTTCACGTCGC
>CBFHKM010000002.1:45547-51114 GCA_965656385.1 Oceaniferula sp. | reverse complement strand
GTGTGCTACAGTAGGCAATGCCGCCAGCAAGCTATTTTGGAATACTTCGGCGAACACGATGCTCCGACATGTGGCAACTGTGATATTTGTTCTAATAATTTCAGTGGAGAGGTGAGGGGGGCTGCAAATGATTCTGAAACGTTGATCGCGCGCAAAGCGCTGAGTGGTGTTGCTCGAATGAGCCGTAAAACAACAGAAGGTTGGCAAGGGCGTTTTGGGCGTGGTCGTGTCGTTCAAATGTTGATGGGCAGTAAATCCCAAGAAGTTTTACGGGTGCGCCTAAATGAGCTGTCAACTTACGGGCTACTTAAGGATTACGGTACAGCTTATCTAAATGACTTACTAAGGTCGTTACATGACGCTGCTTTAATACACACACAAAGAGGAGATTACCCACTGCTGACCCTAACCGATCAGGGGGAAAAGGTTATGCTGGGCGAATCTGAGTGCCGTATTGTATGGCCAGATCGTCATGGCGAAAATGATTCAGCGTTGAAGGATGCTAACGGCGTGGAATTACAAGAATTTGACTTCGATAGTCAGCTGCACTCGAGGCTCAAGGATATACGCAGTGAGCTAGCGAAGCGAGACGGTGTGCCGCATTATCTTATTTTCCCCAACAAGACATTGGAGTATTTTACTCGCCTCCGTCCTGTGAGTATCGAGGCAGCAATGCGCATCAAGGGGGTGGGTGAGGTCAAAGCGAAAAAGTATCTACAACCCTTCATCGATGAAATCCATGGCAAGTGAACATTCTAAAACTGTGGGCCTTGCACAAGGCGGTTATCTTTGGCGAGGGATGATGCTCAACGAGAGCTTCTATCTGCGAGCGTTTGCAATCGTCATGATTATGACTCATAATTACATGCACTGGTTGCCTATCTCCCCGGGGGAGAACGAGTTTGGTTTCCATGCAGATCGGGTACGTTTGTTCATGGATGGTGTGTGGCAGCACCCTTTAGATTCTTTGCGTTTGCTGGCCTCTTACTTGGGGCATTACGGTGTGCAGGTCTTTTTTTTCCTCAGTGCATATGGCCTGACCAAGAAATATAGCTCTTCGATGCCTAGTTGGTGGGTGTTTCAGACCAAAAGGTGGAAGGCTTTCTACCCTGCCATTATTATTTCGGGCTTGGGTTATTTCATCTATGAAGGGCTGCGCACAGACTGGGGTGGGGTTTGGTATGATGATTCAGTCAACTTGTTGCGACAGATGGTAGGTTTGTCTAACTTCATTCCCGACAACGTATATCGACCGATTGGTCCATGGTGGTTTATCGGTGTGATTCTCCAGTTTTATTTAATTTTGCCATTTGTTTGGAAGTTGTTGCAGAAATACGGGGACAAAATCCTCTACGTTTTATTGGTGGCTGCTTGGGCTTTGCAATCGGTGCTAGGTCATGTTCTTTATTCAGAGTTTGAGCTCAATATAAACCACAGTATCTTGGGCCACCTTGGGGTTTGTGCGATGGGGATATGGTTTGCCCGACATGATAATATGGTAATTCCATGGTGGTTGATCGTATTGAGCACGGCCTTATTTATAGGTGGTAATTTTTTCTATGTTTTGTGGATTCCCTCGCGGGTCGCGTTATTGATGTTTCTATTGCCACTGCTGCGCGGCTTAACTCATTTCATCCGAAAAGTAGATGCGTGTGATCGCTTGATGCTGCTTCTTGGTCAGCTTTCCGTGTATCTATTTTTATGCAACGGATACCTCAGGCGCCCTATCGTTGAGTGGGCGAAGCATGAGTCTTATTGGTGGACGTCAATATGGACATGTTTGGTTTTCATCCTAATAGTCACTGTGTGGGCGCTCATATTACGAATGGCAGAAAGACGTATTTTTCTTGTTCTAGGACGCCTCCGAGCCTAGGCTAATAGCGTTATGGATGCATTGATTAAGCACGTTGAGGAGGGTCATGAGTTAGGGCAGCGAGAGATCTATGCGGCAACAGAGATGTTGCTCAATGAGGATGTTGGCGATGAGAAAAAGGCCGCTTTTTTAAGAGGCTTAACAGCAAAGGGCGAGACGGCTGTTGAGATTGCCGGGTTCGTTGAGGCTTTTCTGGAACGTGCCGTAGATCCGGGAGTTTCTGAAATGAATTTCAGTGGACCGACCATTGATGTTTGTGGCACAGGTGGAGATAAGCTCAACCTTTTCAATGTATCGACGACGAGTATGTTTGTAATCGCTGCAGGTGGTGCGGTAGTCGTCAAACATGGTAATCGCGGTATTACATCTAAAAGTGGTGGTGCCGACGTACTGGAGGCTTTGGGGGTGAAAATAGATGTTACGCCAGAGGTTTTTCGTAAGTGCCTTGATGTTGCAGGAGTCGGTTTTTTGTTCGCCCCCATTTATCACCCTGCGTTTAAAGCGGTGGTCGGGGTAAGAAAAATGTTAGCTCAAGAGGGGACACGAACGATTTTTAATTTGATAGGGCCGCTTTTGAATCCCGCAAGACCCCAGTGTCAGCTGGTTGGAGTATGTGATCCTAATATGGATTCTGTATTTGCAGAGATTCTCCAACGACTGGGGCGTGACAGTGCCTGGGTTGTCCATGGTATGACTGCAGACGGTGGTCCAGTCGATGAAGTCAGCTTGTTGGGCCCAACCCGCATTTGTAAATCGGGTCGATATCAATCTCTTGTTGATGAAGAGGTGAAGCCAGAGGATTTTGGCATGTCAGTATGTGACGTTAAAGAACTCGAGGGTGGCGATGCCTCAGAGAATGCCATTATTCTGACTGATATCCTCAGTGGAAAAGAAACAGGGCCTAAGCGTGAGATTGTATTATTGAATGCAGGGGCTGGCTTGGCATGTGCTGGACTAGCAGACACCATGGGGCAGGGCGTTCAATTAGCTGCAGAGCTGATCGACTCTGGGCAGGCTTTAGAGCGGCTTCGTCGGATGCAGAAAGTCACTTCAGAATGATCAAGTGCATAGCTGCTTGGTCACCCGCTTACCCGCATTTAAGATCAATCATGTTTCCCTCGCCGCTTGAAGAAACCACTACTAATTAGAAAATAGATTTATTATGAGTCAGCACGTTACACCCACTAAAATACCGCAGGAAAGAGATTTCACTGGCGGAATGATACATCACCAGTCTTGCTCATTTATTGGCTCTACTGGTGAGAAGGCATTGGATGATCGCATCATGGCGTTAGCTAGTGAGATTTCTGGAGGCGAGGATAATTGTTTGCTTGCTGAAATGTTGATCTCAGCAATTCGTATTTCCCGTGGGGCCGTAACGGAAGGGGACTTTAAAACGATGAATCAAGCACTTCGTGAAATGCGTGTCGCTAATGAGGTGTTTTATCCATTCCGTAATTGTCCTAAGATTTCTATATTTGGCTCTGCAAGAACAGATCCTGAAGAGCCTGAATACAAGGCAACTGTTGAATTTGCGGCAAAGATGCGTGATGCTGGATTCATGACGATCACTGGTGCAGGTCCAGGTATCATGGCGGCGGGTAATGAAGGAGCAGGGCGTGAGGACAGCTTCGGTTTGAATATCAATCTCCCCTTTGAGTCAGCCGCCAATGCTTTTATTGCGGGTGACGAAAAGTTGGTTGATTTCAACTTTTTCTTCACTCGTAAGCTTTCCTTTGTGAAAGAGTCTGATGCTGTTGCTGCTTTTCCTGGTGGCTTTGGCACCATGGATGAGATTTTTGAGACGCTTACCCTCATTCAAACGGGAAAGACGAGGATTTACCCGTTGATTCTCATCGATGCGAAGGGCGGCACATACTGGAAGTTTTGGCAGCAGTTTATCGAAGAGCACCTTAGTCGGCTTGGGATGATCTCAGAGAGTGATTTTTCATTATACAAAGTGACCGATGACATTGATGAAGCGGTGGAGGAGGTAAGGAGATTTTATTCCAATTTCCATTCTTATCGTTACACAGGGGACAAGCTCATCATTCGAATGCAAAAAGAGCTAACTGAGAGTCATATGAAGAGGCTGAATGAGGACTTCGCAGATATTCTTAAAAGTGGGAGTTTCAAGCAAAGTGGACCACTGACCGCAGAGGAAGATGAGCCACAACTCGATTCGCTGCCAAGGCTTGTGTTCCGACACAATCACCGCAACTTCGGCCGGCTCCGTGAGCTGATTAATGCGGTGAATGGTCTGTGACCTACACAGGCCTCTGAGGACAGATTGGAGAGCTTAGTCAATCAGCTCCGGCCAGTCTTCAGTGTGAAAGAACTCACCTTCAGCTTTGTCTAGGCGCTCATAAGTGTGTGCGCCGAAGAAGTCTCGTTGAGCTTGAAGAAGGTTGGCTGGCAAGCGCTCGCTTCGGTAGCTGTCATAGTATGAGAGTGATCCGCCAAAGCTCGGAACAGGTATGCCATTGAGAGCCGCAAGGGAAACCACTTCACGCCAGTTTTGTTGTGCGTTGGTAAGAATTTCTGTGAAGAAAGGCGCGAGCATGAGGTTGGTGGGAACGTCACTGCCTTGGTAAGCTTCAGTGATGCGATTCAGGAAGCGCGCACGTATAATACAGCCGCCTCGCCAGATTTTAGCGATCTCCCCAAGATTGAGGTCCCATCCTTTTTCTGCCCCTACTTTTGTGATGAGATCAAGGCCCTGAGCGTAAGAGACTATTTTCGATGCGTAAAGAGCATCACGCACTTTGGTGATAAGCTCTTTTTTGTCCAGTGCGCCCATGTTGAAATCATCATTAGATGGCCCTGTTAAAATTTTGGACGCAGCGAGTCGTTGGTCACGGATTGCAGAGAGGATACGTGCCTCGACCGATGCGCCGATACAAGATAAGGGGACAGCATGATCGACAGCTTCCATCATCGTCCATCTACCCGTGCCCTTCTGGCCGGCTTTGTCGACGATAAGATCGACGATGTGTTTGCCTGTTTCTGCGTCGGTTTGTTTGAAGATGTTGGCTGTGATTTCGATAAGAAAGCTCTCGAGGTCACCTGCATTCCAGTCAGCAAATATGTCGGCGAGTTCTTCGTTGGAAAAGCCAGCGGCCTTGAAGATGTTGTATGCCTCACAGATGAGCTGCATATCGCCATACTCAATGCCATTATGTACCATTTTGACAAAGTGCCCAGCGCCGCCTTCGCCGATGTGGACAACACAAGGTTCTCCATCAACCTTTGCTGAGATGGCCTCAAAAATAGGCTGCATTACTTGCCATGTGCTTTGCGGACCACCCGGCATGATTGAGGGGCCTTTGAGAGCTCCCTCTTCGCCGCCAGATACTCCCGCACCAATAAAACGCAGGCCATGTTCTGCACACCATTTGTCACGGCGCTCTGAGTCTGTGTAGAGGGAGTTGCCGCCGTCTATGATGATGTCGTCCTTGTCGAGCAGTGGTATTAGGGACTCAATCACAGCATCGACAGGGCCACCAGCCTTGACCATGATTTGAATTTTTCGGGGGCTAGCTAGTGAGTCTACAAAATCTTCGAGTGATTCACAGCCGATTAGATTTTTTCCCGTATTTTGATCGATAAAATCGGTCATAGTAGCCGTGGTGCGATTGTATACGGAGACTTGAAAGCCGCGGCTTTCGACATTGAGCACAAGGTTTTGACCCAT
>CBFHKM010000002.1:43515-45448 GCA_965656385.1 Oceaniferula sp. | reverse complement strand
TACAGCGAGGCCAATTAGTCCGAAATCTGATTTTTCCATATTTTTTATTTGGTAAGTTGAGGCAGGGAGATTGTTCACAAGGGTTGCCAGTGAAGAACATCGAGTTGGATGTAGGCATGTAAATGAGCTGTAATGCTCAGAATTTGCAAGTTTTAATAACTAGGCTTTTTCGTCAGCGAAGTGTTGCCCTATGCGAAGACTCTGAGCATAATAGTGCCATGGAGACGGCGCTGGTCAGTTTTCACCTTTATTATTTATGAATTTACCCAATTCAATCACCCTCTTCCGTCTTGTTTTGACGGCTGTATTTTGCGTTGCAGCATCTGCTGAAGGCGTTGTTGGTTATGCAATTGCTCTGGCTGCTTTTGTTCTAGGTGCTATTTCTGATTGGTTAGATGGCTACTTGGCCCGCAGAATGGGGTTGGTGACGTCATTGGGTAAGCTTCTTGATCCATTGGCAGATAAGATTTTAGTCTGCTCTGGTTTTGTCTATTTATCATCCGAGGGTTTATGTCCCGTGTGGGTGACAGCATTAATTATTTGCCGTGAATTTTTGGTGACTGGTATAAGGCAGATTGCTGTTGAAGAGGGTAAGGTTATTGCCGCAGATAATTTGGGTAAATGGAAAACGACTTTTCAGCTTACCTTCATAATTACAGCTTTGGTTTATCTTACTTTCGAATCAGTTGATTCGAGCAGTTCTATGATCAAGGGGCTTCAGTATTTGTCGCACAAGGAACACCTCTTATTTCCATTATCACTGTGGCCTGCGGTTGCTCTAACCGTGATTTCGGGTTTTTCATATTTTTGGAAGTCTAAGGATATGATTTTGAATAAAGACTGAGGAGAATTTAGTAGGTAAAATGGGATTAGTTATATCGAATGCACATATCATCTCTCCCGACCTTGAGATTAGGTGTGGGTCCATTCTCGTTGATTCGGGTAAGGTGGTAGCTGTTGATGATAGTGCTCAACCCGTGTCTGACGCGGATGAGGTGATTGATGCTGGTGGCCGTTATGTTATGCCTGGGTTCATCGATATTCATGCACATGGAGCTGACGGCAGAGATGTTTGTGATAATAATTTAGGAAGCATACGGCATATTGCCAAACGTAAACTAGGGGAGGGTGTGACCACATGGTTACCTACCACTTTAACTCAGCCTCAGGAGTTGTTGGCGCAAATTGCAGAGAAGTGTGCTCAATACATGAGTCATCAAGAATATGCTAAAACACCAGGTTTACATGTAGAGGGCCCATACATCAATCGTAACAATGCGGGCGCTCAAAACCCTCAGTTTGTTCGTAAGCCAAACTGGTTGGAGCTTGATGTTATTGCTAACAAGGCGCCGATATCGATATTGTCGATTGCTCCAGATGTTGAGGGTGCAAATGATTGCATTGGCATGGCTACGCGAGCTGGGATTACTTGTTCGGCGGCTCATTCATCGGCAACACATGAGCAGATGATGCAGGCAAAAGAGGCAGGTCTGACTCATCTCACCCATTTTGGTAACGCCATGAGCGCGTTGCATCATCGTGATATTGGAATGGTGGGATCTGGCCTATTAGATAATGATTTTAAGATGGAGCTCATATGTGATGGCGTCCATCTGTGCCCTGATTTTCTCAAGCTAATGTTCAGTGTGAAGCCTATTGAGCAATTGATGTTGATTACCGACTCGATGAGTGGTTCATGGATTGATTCAGGAGAAGTGCAACTTGGAGGCCTAGATGTAATCATTGAAGGCAGGCAAGCACGCCTCAAAGATGGTGGCGCTCTGGCGGGTAGCGTGCTTCGTTTTAACGAGGGTCTTCGTAATGTGTTTGAGTGGACAGGCTTACCGTTATCGCAGCTTGTGAAAGCGACATCATGGAACCAAGCTCAGTCACTGGGGTTGAAGGGGCTTGGTAAAATTGAAACCGGATACAG
>CBFHKM010000002.1:39674-43505 GCA_965656385.1 Oceaniferula sp. | reverse complement strand
CTTGTGAAAGCGACATCATGGAACCAAGCTCAGTCACTGGGGTTGAAGGGGCTTGGTAAAATTGAAACCGGATACAGTGCTGATATGGTTATAATGAACAAAGATTTCAGCGTGTGGAGCACTATTGTTGATGGTGCAGTGCGGTAATACACCCAGCTTGGGCCTGCTTTTACCACAGACTGGTAAAGTCCGATCTGAGATCATTTAAGAATGCACTTGTTGATGGTTATACCAGTAATATTCATGTTCAAGAGATGGTAAGAGTTGCCGTATGTGGGTATTTCTGACTTTATAATGTTATGGCTAAAGCATTATTTTTTATCCTTTTTTTAAGTTGGGCTTTCTCTGCATGTGGCGTTACTGGCAAGAAGTCTAGGGCGATAAAGGCAGACCCCGTGCCGAAAAGTTATGGTAAGCGCTTGGCAGGCAGGGTGGATCAAGTAGTAGGGGAAGCTGACTATGTGCTGATTCGTAAGTACGGCAAGTGGGCTGTTCTTGACGGGGAAGTAGTGATTAGTGAAGGCCTGGGGCGTAGTGCTAATTTATTACCCACAGGCGAGAAACTTGGTGAGCATGTGGCAGCAGACATACGTGCTGGTGATGTGCAAATCGGAGACGCAGTGTATATTTGTAAAAACGATATGAATTAGCGGTTCAATGGCCTTTGATCCATGATATTTTTGCGTTTTTGATTATCATTGCGTGGGTATTAAAAAACTCATTCTATGGCCAAAACTATAAAAACATCGGGTTTTTACGTATTATTTATTTAAAAAACCTAAAATAAAAGCTTGAGCGAGCTTGATCTTTTGAGTATTCTTCTTTTGCAACTGTGTTCATATTGGTGATAACCAAAACACTAATAAACACTAAATAATATGAAAACTAGTCCCTCCAATACTAGCTCCGTCGATACGGACCGCCTTGCAGACTTCGTTCTGTTTACACAGCGTTCATGCATCCTTAATTTATCCAGCGAGTTAAATCGTGGAAATATCTCATTTCCTCAATTTTTCTTAATGGCTTATCTTTCAAGCGAAGAATATCTGACAATGTCTGATATCGCTAAAAAGATGGGTCACTCTACTGCGGCTGCTACAGGCCTTGTAGACCGCCTGGAGAAATTAAACTATGTTGAGCGTGTGCATGCAGCTGAAGATCGTCGCAAGATCATGGTGCGTATCACCCAAAAGGGTTCTGAGTTAGTGGCGCGCATGCGCCGTGAGATTGCTTCCAGTCTTTCTGATGTTATGTCAGATATGGATGAAGAAGAATCAGATACTGTGGATCATGTGAACCGTGCCCTTGCCGGCCGCTCACAATAACATACTAGCGTCGAGCTCTCATTTATCAATCTGGTAACTGAGTAAGCTTGCATAACGGGGCATTTGTGTTGAGGCTTTTAGCCTGTAATGCAAATGCCCCGTTTTTTATCTTCGCTCGAACAGCACAAGGGGGTTTGTTCTGCCTTCATTGGGCGTGTCGAAGGGGTTGAGTTGAGTTTGAACAAAGACGAGGTGTTGGCCCGATTGCAGCCAGCACATGAGCGAGAAGTTAGACATTTGGGTTATTGCTGGAACCAGCTTCACTTGGCCGAGCAGGTGCACGGATCAAACATAGCAGTCGTAACAGCTTGCGATGCACATAAGACTTGGTCTGGTGTAGATGGTTTGATGACTTCGGATGCTTCATTGCTCCTTGGTATTCATGTGGCTGACTGTGGCGCTGTTTACCTATATGACCCTGTTAGGGGAGCCGTCGCCTTGTTGCACTCGGGAAAAAAGGGCACGGAGTCCAACATTACTGGTGAGGCCATTGAGCTGATGCAGGTTAAGTATGATTCATCACCAGCTGATATCAGGGTGGTGCTTTCTCCATGTATAAAACCACCTTTTTACGAGGTTGACTTTGGAGCAGATATTCGCCAACAGGCATTGGAAGCTGGTATTCTTGAAAAGCATTATGTGGATGCTCATATATGCACTGCAAACAATGTTCGAGATTACTACAGCTATCGTCTGGAAAAAGGCAAGACGGGGCGCATGTTAGCATTGCTCGGAGTGAGGTGAGCTTGTTGCTAATCAATAACAACCAACATTGCTCGATGGTCGCTAGCTATCTCCCAGTTTTTGGGGTCGATCAATTTGCTCTCTTTTGAGTTGATGAAGGGCTTAAGTTTTGGATTGGCCATAACGAAATCAATTCGAGAATAAATATCCTCATGCTTCCAATGGTGTGTCCAGCTTTCTCCTCGTTGGTCCAACAACTCAACAATGTGCATGTAGGATGAACTATTAGATCTCCCGCGCAGGCTAGATACGGATTTACTCTTCTTGGTGTCATTGAAATCTCCATACGCCAGTAGATAGGTGTCGGGAGAACTTTGCATGATGTCTTTAATGTGTTTTCGCATTAGTAGACTTTCATTGCGCCGCATAAGGGCCTGATCAGCGTCTTTGATTGGGCGTTTAGATTTGAAGTGTATACCCAGAAGGCGGAGATTTCGGTGAGGTAATTCCACGGTAGCATCTAAGATGCCGCGGCTGATGCTAAAGGGGATACTTTCAATCGTGTAATTGATTTCTTTAGGTGTGCTAGTCTTAACAATCGGAAATCGGGATAGCAAGCCGAGAGCACGGGTGCGGTCGGAGCCATGAACCCTGTGTAGGTATGGTAGGTTCACGCCAATGGAAGTAAGGCGTTTTTGTAGATTCACTAAGTCAGCTTGCTTGCCAATTTCGCACACTCCTAGAATATCAGGTTTGGCTGAGCCAATGATTTCAATAAGAGCTGCAATTTCAGCTTCAGGTTTTTTTGTGTAAACTGTCTTACCCGCGCTGTAGCGCCGCATCGTTAAATAATTTTTCAGATTGTAGGCAAGAAAACGAACAGGAGCTTGGTTTTCCTTTGTAGCTACTGGCGCTGCAGCTGTTGTATTTTCACTTAAGGGCTGCTGTGCGACATGATGGTTTAGTTGCGACTCTGGATTAGAATCCCCATCCCATTGCTCTGTCGATTTCCTGGACTCCTTGCAGTTGGTGCAAAACAGGCACAAAAATACCCCGATGAAAATCGGGGTAGTGTTGGCTATTAACAATCGTCGAGCAGTAGCCATTTTATATGTGAAAGCTCGCAATCAGGCGTCTTTTTCGTCCTGTGGTTGTGTGTTCTTTGCTGCAGATGATGGGGGACTGGTCTCTTGTGTTACTTCGTCTTCAGCTTTGGTGATTTCGTGTTCAAACTCATCTTTGGCTTTTCTGAATTCGCCCATGCTTTTGCCAAGTCCTCGAGCAAGCTGAGGTAGTTTTTTTGCGCCAAAAAGAAGAAGGATGATCAAAAAGATGACCACCATTTCTGGATATCCGAGAGGTCCCATGTGATTATTGTTTGTTAAAGTTAATACTGAAAGCGATTCAAAGGTAATGCCCTTAGCTTGTTTTGGCAAATGGAATCGGGGGAATCGTTTGAAATCTGCAGCTTTGGAGCAGCAATTGAGGGGGTAAGTCTAGGTAACACATCTATTAGACGTGTTTATCGTGGTTCCGAGCCGAATTACGATTCAGCTGCTATTTCCCGTGATCTCTCAGCAGCAGCATGAACGCCCGCGGCAATACTCTTTTCAAATCCATGTTCGGAAAGTGCGGCAAGTCCCGCTAGGGTAGTGCCTCCTGGAGATGTGACTTGCTCGATAAGTTCTCTCGGTGTCATGTCTGTTTGCTCGACCATGTGGGCGGCTCCTATGACAGTTTGTGTGGCTAGTTTTATTGCTTCGTCGAGGGATAAACCTTCTTTTTCTGCTTGAAGGGCGAGGGATTCAATAAAGGTGTATAC
>CBFHKM010000002.1:26591-39582 GCA_965656385.1 Oceaniferula sp. | reverse complement strand
GTACACGTAGGCTGGGCCGCTACCAGAAAGACCTGTGACGGCATCAAGCTGTGATTCTTGGGTAATGGTGACAATGCCTACCGATTGGAGGAGTTCGCGAGCTAATTCGAGGTCTTGTTGAGTTGCGTGTTTTCCTGGGGCGATGCCAGTGGCTCCCAGGCTAATTAGTGCAGGGGTGTTGGGCATTGCTCTTATGATGCGGGATTGGCTGGGGCAGCCTTGTTCCATTTTTTCGATAGTGACACCGGCGGCGATGGAAATAAGCAAATGGTCTTTGGTAATGGCGGGAGCAATTTCCTCCAATACTTGGCTGACGTATTGAGGTTTGACGGCCAGTAAGATTGTTTGAGTTTTTGCGGCGACATCCAAGTTGTTATGGGCTGCGATGACTCCACAATCTTGGGTGGTTTTTGTTACTGAATCGGAGTTGGGGTCAAAGATGACAATATCTTGTGCTTTGGTAATGCCCGATTTTGCAATACCTCCAATGAGAGCGCTACCCATCCTGCCGCATCCAATTAAACCAATCTTCATGGTAGAAAACTAGACTGCCCTGGGTGCGACTGGCAAGAACCAGTGAGATAATATTAACAAAATTTTTTCATACGCGAAGGTTACCTCATGAAAGAGCTTGCATTTTAAAGCGTTTGATTTAAACATATGCTTGAATGTCGAAATTAAGCAAATCTACCAAGTCACGAATATTGGAAGCAACAGAGTGTCTGGTCGCTGAACACGGATTTGAAGCAGTCTCTCTGCGCGATATCACCAGTAACGCGGCAGTGAACGTGGCAGCAGTCAATTATCATTTTGGCAGTAAGGAGAAGCTGTTTGAGGCGATTCAGTGTCGCTACATCGAGCCTATTAACGAAGATCGCTTGAGAATTATTGCTGAGCTCACCGCCGAGGGTCGAGCGCCTAATGTGAGAGAAATTCTAGAGGCATTCATGAGGCCTTTTCTCACGGTGGTAAAAAGAAGCGAGATGAGTGAGAAGTTGTTTTTTAAGCTAATGGGAAGGTGTGTGATCGACCACCAAGGAGGTTTGCCTGAGGATATGATTCCTGGTATAAAAAAAGTTGCTGAGACTTTCACTGCAGCCTTGCTGGTTGCTACGCCAAATCTTACCACAGAGTTGGCTCTGTGGCGGCTTCATTTTACCTTTGGTGTAATGACTCAAACACTGTTACACGGTGATTTGCTGCACAGTCTGACGGATGGAGCATGTGGGGATCCAGATGCCGAGGCTCAATTTCTAGAGATGATTGATTTTTGCGAAGCCGGATTCCTAACTCAGAAAGGAGCAAAAAGATGAAGCTTATTGTAATGATGATGGCTTCTTGTTTTGTAGTGGGTTGTGTGGTGAAAGCCCCAAATCTAATGTTATCGAGGGTTGAACAACCAATCCCGAAAGAGTGGTCTGCCACCAACCAGGCGAAGGCGGGCGTTGATATTGACTGGGTGAAACGATTCAACGATCCAGCTCTGGGAAAAGTTGTGGATGAAGCTTTGAGTTCGAATTACGAAATGAGTATCGCCGCAGAGCGTGTCGTGCGCGCTTACGAGGCTGCGCGTGTAGAGGGGGCATTGACGAAGCCTCAACTAACCCTTGGCTCCAACGCCGCACGAAATAAGACAAGATTCGTTGGTTTTCCATTTGGAGGGTCGGCGCTGTCCGAGAGCTATGGTGTCGATCTCAGAGTGGACTGGGAGCTTGATGTTTGGGGACGAGCACGTGCGGGCAAATCAGCAGCTATCGCAGAGTGGCAAGCTGGGACCCTTGATTACCGCGCCGCGCGGGCATCATTAGCTGCGCAGGTATGCAAAGCGTGGTTTGCTTTGGCTGAAGCAAACGAGCAAGTGTCCCTCGCTCGGATAGCTCTGCAAACAAGGGAGCAAACCGAAGATGCTGTGAGGGGCCGTTTTGAGAGGGATATGCGAGAGGAGGGAGGTTCTGCCACGCAGCTGAGGCTTTCACAAACTGATGTTGCTACAGCTAGGGAAGAATTGGCGACTAGGCGGGGAAATCTTGATAACGCCCGCCGTCAACTGGAGCTACTCATGGGTAGATATCCGAAAGCGAGAGTGCAAGGACGCATTTCTTTGCCTGCTCTAGCATCTACTCCACCGTCAGGGTTGCCCTCGGAGTTGCTGCTTCGCAGGCCAGATATCATGGCGGCAGAAAGGCGCTATGCCGCCAAGGTGAAACGAATCAAAGAAGCTCAACTCGCTATTTTCCCAAGCCTCAGTATCACGGGGTCAACTGGCACTACAACTGAGGCATTGAGCGATATTGTTAACAGTGATTTTGGTGTGTGGTCAGTGGGGGCAAATATATTACAACCACTTTTGACGGGTGGACGGGTTAGGGGAGAGATACGTGCCCGTAAATCAAGTCAGCGGGAAGCTCTTGCGTTTCTGCATCAAACAGTTCTCAGTGCCTTTGGAGAAGTTGAGCAGGCCTTATCTGGTGGACAATGGCTACGCCGACGTGAGCGAGAGATTCTGGAGGCACGTGATCTGGCAAGAGATGCTGCACAGGCTGCCGAAGATGACTATCGTGATGGCAATGGGGACGTGCTCACATTGTTTGTGGCTGAGACACGCAAGATACAACTGGAGTCAAAGGCTATAGCGCTGCGAAGGCTACGCTTAAATAATCGCATTGATTTGCACCTTGCCCTTGGAGGAGGTTTCGAAGTCAACGGTCAATAGAAATATTATTTATGAACGAAGAATCAAGTAATTCGCAAACAGGAGATACAACAGTGACTAGTAAGTGGATTCATCGATCTAAGCTGATAGCCTTGGTCTTGGTGTTGGTCGTCGGTTTTGTGGTGATGAAATATCTCAAAGAAAATGGACCGGTCGCTGATAGGGAAATTCCGCCTCACGTAATTCCAGTAGTAAAAGTCATGAAGGCTCATGCTGTAACAGAACAGCTAGTCGTTATCACGCAGGGCAGTGTGGAGCCGGCAAGAAGAACCCATGCGGCATCTGAAGTTCAGGGGCGTGTCGTAGTGGTTTCACCTAAATTTGAGGCAGGGGGGGTGTTTGACGAAGGGGAGGTAATGCTTGTGGTTGATAGCGCAGATTATGTTGCAGGACTTGCCAGTGCGCGATCATCCCTTGCTGATGCTCGTTTAGTTCTCGTTCAGGAAGAAGCTCGATCCGAGCAGGCGAAACGTGATTGGCAAAAACTTGGCCGAGGTGAGCCATCAGATCTTGTGATGCGTAAGCCCCAAATTGAAAGCGCCAGAGCGCACGTAGAGGCCTCTCAAGCAGCGATGGAGAAGGCAAAGCGAGATTTGAGTCGCACTAAACTCCGTGCGCCATATCATTGCCGAGTAGAAGCTACTCACATCGACTTAGGCTCCTATGTGATGCCAGGTGTTCACTTGGCCGATTTGTATTCTGTCGACTCTTTCGAGGCTCGGGTGCCAGTTACTCTTGAGGAGTTGGGCTACTTAGATGAGGGTGAAATTATTGGAGCAGATGTGCTTATCAAAGCATCATTGGGGGGTGAAGTATTGAGTTGGAAGGGGGCAGTGGCACGTAATGAAAGCCAAGTAGATCAACAAACGATGACGATCTATTTAGTAGTCAGTATTAATGCTGCTGATGATGAAGGGATATATAGACTGCCTCCATTGGGCCTTTTTGTAGAAGCCGAAATTAAGGGTCGAAAAATAGACCAGGTGGTTAAGCTTCCGCGAAGTGCGCTGAGAGCCAACAATAAGCTATTTACGGTAAATGAAGATAATAATTTAGATATAGTAACAGTTACTCCAGTGCGAACGTTGGCAAAAAGTGTGCTGATTTCTGCAGGTTTAGAAGAAGGAGCCCGTGTGATAATCAGCCCGATGGAGACTCCAGTGCCTGGGATGAAGCTGCAAATACAGGAGTAGCCGTGCAATGGTAAAGAGCAGCAAATAATCTTCGTCAGAGATATGCAGAAAGCAATTCAATGGTTCAGTAAAAATCACGTGGCGGCCAACTTCGTGATGTTGCTGGTGTTACTGGCGGGAATTACAACATGGTTTAAGCTGAAGAAAGAAGTATTCCCTAACATTTCGTTAGATGCCGTATTGGTTCAGGTTCCATTTCCTAATGCTACCCCCGAGGAGGTTGAGGACGGAGTTTTACTGCCATTGGAGGATGCCATTGCTGATGTGAACGGCGTTAAAAGAGTGACGTCCACAGCAATGGAATCCATGGGAGCTGTCACTGTAGAAGTGGAAACCGGTTACGATGTTCGTGATGTAATGGGGGACCTCAAGACCAAGGTGGATGCTATTACTAATTTTCCCGAGAATTCTGAAAAGCCTACATTGGAAGAGGCTAGGCTGGATATTCAGGTAATGAGTATTGCGGTTTCGGCTGATGCTGATGAGAAAACAATGCGCGAGTTAGGTGAGATCGTGCGTGATGGTTTGCTAGATTATAAAGCCCCACAGCCAGACGGCCTAAAAGCTAAGTTTGACCGAATGCTTCGCGGCGAGCCCAGAATTACGAAGGCTAATTTAACTGGGGTCAGGCCTTATGAGATTTCGATTGAAGTTTCTGAGAAGACGCTTCGCAGTCATCAGTTGAGTTTGCAAAAGGTAGCCGATGCTGTGCGTAGAACTTCTTTGGACCTGCCCAGTGGTTCGATTCGAACTGCTGGAGGAGAGGTTGTGATCAGAGCTCAGGGGAAGCGCTACACGGCAAAGGATTTTGAGGATGTGGTAGTGACCACAAAGCCTGACGGGTCTGTGCTGAAGCTCAGTGAAGTAGCTAAGATTATTGATGGTTTTGAGGATGTTGATATCAGCTCTCATTTTGATGGTAGAGCAACTGTTCTGGTGAATGTGTATCGCACGGGTGAGCAGAATGCGCTGTTAATTTCTAAAGCGGTTAGGGATTATATAGATAATGTTGCACCATCTCAATTACCCGACGGAGTTGAGTTGCGATTATGGAATGATAGTAGTGAATTATTAAAGGGGCGTTTGAATTTGCTGATGCGCAATGGAGCTACAGGTTTGTTCTTTGTTTTTCTGGTGCTAGCTCTTTTCTTGAGGCCTAGTTTGGCGTTTTTAGTAGCGCTGGGTATTCCCGTATCTTTTGCAGGAGGTATATGGCTGATGCCTGAATTGGGAGTGTCTATCAACATGATCTCTTTGTTCGCTTTCATCCTTGTCTTGGGCATTGTCGTAGATGATGCCATTATTGTCGGAGAAAACGTATATCGTCGTATTCAGGGTGGGGAGCATCCGAGGGAAGCAAGTTGGAGAGGGACTCACGAAGTGGGGACGGTTGTTGTTTTTGGTATACTAACAACGATGGCAGCATTCACTCCTATGTTAGGGATAAGTGGTGTAAGCGGGAAAATTTGGCCTAATATTCCTCTTATTGTCATTCCTGTGCTCATGTTTTCTTTATTGCAGTCTAAACTGGTTTTGCCAGCGCATTTGGCCTTGCTTAAACCACATATCGAGGGTGATAAGGTTAACATCATCTTTCGGATTCAGCGGCGCGTTGCAGGTGGTTTGGAGACTTTTGTACAGCGTTTTTATAAGCCTTTCTTGATGAGCTGTCTTAATCATCGTTACTCTGTATGGGCGGTTTTTGTTGCCTTATTGATGGCGGTAACAGGTCTAGTGATGGGGAAGTGGATTCCCTTTGAATTTATGCCAAAGGTGGAAGGTGACGTTGTTACTGCAAAGCTTGAAATGCCCACGGGTGTTCCTTTCGGTATCACTGAGACAGAAATAGAGAGGATAGAAAAAGCAGCACAGGTGGTTGGGGCGAGATATCTCGACAGAGAGGGGCGTCCCGTCTCAGTTCATATTTTGGCTACATCAGGTACGCAACCTTTTCAAATGGGTTTCGGGGCAGAGCGTATTCCCATTGGTAGTAATTTGGGGGAGGTGACGGTTGAGCTCAGCCCCGCAGCTGAGCGTAACATTTCAGCTGATGAGTTTATCACTGCGTGGCGAGATGAAATTGGTCTGATCGCAGGAGTGGTTGAATTAAGCTTTAGGCAAGAAACTGGCGCAAGTGGCAACGCCATTGATATTGAAATTTCAGGAAGAGATCTTTCAGTGTTAAAACAAGCAGCAAGTTATATCACCAATGAGCTTAACGGCTATGCCGGCGTCAAAGACATTTCCACTGATAATAGAAAAGGGAAACGTGAACTTGTCTATGAGGAGATTACACCTGCTGGTAGAGCAATGGGCTTTAGTCTGCAAACAGTAGCGCGTCAGATTAGGCAGTCGTTTTATGGCGAAGAGGTGCAACGCATCCAGCGCGGGCGAGATGAAGTGAAAGTGATGGTGCGATATCCTGCAGACGAGAGGAGGTCGATTGAGAGCCTTGAGAATGTTCGGCTCAAAAATATGCAGGGTAATGAGGTTCCGATTCAAGAGGTTGCAAATGCTAGGCCTCAACGAGGGCCGGCATCTATCCACAGGGTAGACCGCAAGCGATCGATTAAAATTAGTGCTGACGTTGATCGTTCAAAGGCCAATGCAAATGAAGTGGTGTCCCGATTTAACGAAGAGGTGCTGGCAGGGCTTTCAGCTCAGTACCCGGGAGTGTCATGGGATTATCTGGGAGAACAAAAAGATCAGAAAGATTCAATCTCAGAGATGGGAGTAAAATTCATTTTCGCGCTATTGGGTATCTATGTGCTGATGGCTATCCCCTTAAAGTCATACATACAGCCAGTCATTGTGATGAGTGTGATTCCCTTTGGTATCGTAGGCGCGGTAGCAGGGCATATTTTAATGGGTATGGAACTCAGCATTATGTCGTTATGTGGTATCATAGCACTCGCTGGAGTGGTTGTTAATGATAGTTTAGTGTTGGTGGAGTATGTTAACCGTCACCGCAAAGAGGATGGCTCCCTTATTAATGCCGTGCACAATGCGGGTGCCGCACGTTTTCGCCCGATTTTACTTACTTCGTTGACTACCTTTGCTGGCTTGATGCCGATGCTTGTTGAAACGGATATGCAGGCCCGGTTCTTGGTGCCTATGGCTGTCTCACTTGGCTTTGGTATCTTGTTCGCAACCTTCATTACTCTGTTGCTGGTTCCGTCTGTTTATATGATGTTGGAGGACGTGAAGCGCCTGCTTGGTAAGAAGGTGGAGTGATAATTTTCAGTGGTATAGGCTGGGTTAGTATAGACCTATAATTCTGCTGTGTTTTTGTAATGGCAACATGGCTATGGCTGACTATATATAGTAATTGTGAATAATGCTTTTCCTATGCATTGCTCGACTCACAGCCAATAACTAAATAACTACCATGACCACAGCTATCACTATTCTTGTAATTCTCGTAGGTATTGTGTTTGTCTTAGCCCTCTGGGTGATTGGCATCTACAATGGCCTCGTCAAACTGCGCAATCTGTATCGCAATGCATTTGCTCAAATTGATGTTCAATTAAAAAGGCGTTACGACTTGATTCCAAATCTTGTGGAGACAGCCAAAGGTTTCATGAAGCATGAGAGAGAAACCTTGGAGGCTGTGATTGAGGCAAGAAACACAGCGAGTTCGGCTCGTCAAAATGTAAGCACAGAGGACGCCTCGTCGATGGGCGCGCTGGCAGCTGCGGAAGGAGGCCTTGGTGGAGCCTTGGGTCGTTTCTTTGCTTTGTCTGAAGCTTACCCTGACATTAAGAGTAATGCTAACATGATGCAGGTCAGCGAGGAACTTACATCTACTGAAAATAAGATAGCTTTCTCAAGGCAAGCATACAACGACGCGGTTACCCAATACAATACGCAGACTGAAGTATTTCCTGCTAGCTTGATTGCGGGGACCTTCAATTTTAGTGCTGCAAGTTTGTTTGAAGTAACTGAAGAAGCAGAGCGTAAGGCGGTAAAAGTTGAATTTTAATCGCTGCCAACTCTCATTGCTTGCTCATAAGGGGCAGCCAAATTTCGATGAACTTCTTTGCGGCACAAGATGATGCGAGACGCAGGACGAAGTGGTTGTTTGCCTATTTCGTTCTCGCCATCATTGGCGTGATTCTCTCGGTTTATGGCATTGTTTATTTTGTAATGCTTTACACTGGAGTTGCGGTCAGTCCATGGATGCCTGGCGTATTTGTAGCCACAGCGCTCTCGACGGGTGGGGTGATGGGTACAGGTAGTCTTTTTAAAACGATGCAGCTCAATGGTGGTGGCTCAGTTGTTGCAAGGGACTTGGGTGCGAGGCAGATTGATCCGTATACAAGCGATATTGATGAGCGGCGACTGGTAAATGTTGTCGAAGAAATGGCAATAGCTTCAGGTGTGCCGGTGCCGGGAATTTGGTTAATGGACGATGAGTTAGCTATCAATGCGTTTGCGGCTGGCACAGAACCTGGCAACGCTGTGGTTGCTGTAACTAGGGGGTGTTTACAGCGATTGACAAGGTCTGAGCTTCAAGGCGTGGTGGCTCACGAATTTAGCCATATTTTGAATGGGGATATGCGGCTCAATATGCGCCTCATGGGGTTGTTGTTTGGAGTGCTCATGATCTCGTTGATTGGGCGCATGTTTTTTCAGATGTTCAGGTTCATGCGGGTTCGGAGTTCTGGAAGTAAAAACAATGGTGCAGGCGTTGTTGTTGTTATCGTTTTGGCAGGTATTGCTTTAATGGTGGTTGGCAGTATTGGTGTTTTCTTTGGCAGGTTGATACAAGCGGCTATATCTAGACAACGTGAGTATTTGGCTGATGCCTCTGCTGTGCAATTTACGAGAGATCCTGAAGGCATTGCAGGTGCATTAAAGAAAATTGGTGGGCAGCAGGGAGAATCCAAAATCAATGCGGCTAAGGCAGCTGAAGCGAGCCATTTGTTTTTCACTGATGGGGGGATGTTCAGTTACGGCCTCGCGACGCACCCTCCGTTGGATGTAAGGATTAAAGCGATTCAAAAAAACTGGGACGGGGAGTTTGTCGCTTCTGCGATTCCTAAGGTGGCAGCGGATAGGGCAGTAAGTAAAGAACAGGCAGACCAACGCATCAGTGGGTTTAGTGGGACTAACCAGTCGAAGCCTCCACCTCTTGATCCCCCCCCTATTTCTCGTGCTCAAATTGAAGCACTCGGTGAGCCATCACAGGTTGATGCAGCTGTGGGGCACAAGCTCTATGCGGCCCTGAATGATGATTGGATTAGGGCAGCTCACGACCGCGAAGAGGCGCAGGCTCTTATTTTTGCTTTATTATTAGCTGAGGATAATCAACTACGTGAGGAAGAGGTTAGTTTCATCAAAAATGGGGCAGGGGACGACGCGGGTAAGCTCGCACTACACTGGAATCAGCAGTTGGAACGTTTGCATTCATCTGAAAAGATGGCCCTTCTTGATTTGTCTATTCCAGCGCTTCGGCGTTTGTCACTGACTGAATATGAAAGATTCATAGAAATAACGCAGTGGTTGATAGCAAGTGATGGCCAGGTGGATTTGTTTGAGTTCATGCTGCAGCACGTGGTAGAGCGCCATTTGAATGCTCATTTTCGACCTAAGCCGATGGCTAAAATGAAGTATCGAAGTATCGAAGTGCTGATGGCAGAGGCAAATATTTTGATCACAACGATAGCAGCAATCGGAGGCGAAGATCAAATGGCTAGTGCCTACCGAGCTACCATGTCTGAGTGGAGCTGGGAGCTGGAGATGGCGCCGCCTTCTGAATGTGGGCTTAAATCAATCGAAAAAGCATTGGAGGAATTTAACATGGCCTCTCCATTGGTAAAAAAACAATTACTTCGGATGCTGGGCACGGCTGTGATGCACGATGGCGTTGTAGTAAGTCGTGAAGCTGAGCTACTACGTGCTACGGCAGATGCTGTTGGTTGTTCTATTCCTCCATTTGTCCAGAGGAACTGACGGCCAGTTAAATGTATCTCCACACGTAATTTGGAGATGGCCCTCTATAAGGTGTGTCCCATCCGGTCTTTCTTGGTTTGAAGGTATTTCTCGTTGTGTGGGTTGGAATCAATGCTCAGCGCGACTTGCTCAGTGATCTCCAAGTTGTAGCCTTCTAGACCGATGACTTTTTTGGGGTTATTGGTAAGTAGTTTTATTTTTCTTACTCCCAGGTCGTAAAGGATCTGAGCTCCCATGCCATAGTCTCGTAGGTCCGAGCCATAGCCTAACTTTTCGTTGGCCTCAATGGTATCGAGACCTTGCTCTTGCAGTTTATAAGCTTGGATTTTTGCTGGTAAGCCAATACCGCGCCCTTCCTGCCGCAGGTAGAGTAACACGCCCCCTTCTTCAGCAATTTGCTTCATAGCCGTGTCGAGTTGTTCCCCGCAATCACAGCGTTGAGAATGAAATACATCCCCTGTAAGGCACTCAGAGTGAACACGCACAAGTGTCGGCTTGTCAGGTGAGATATCCCCCCTGGTAAATGCAAGGTGATGGCCAGCTGTGCTATCCTCAGCGTGATCAACATAGTAGAGGTGGCAATTGAATGCACCATAGTCAGTAGGCATAGAGATCGTTTCTGCATGGCGAACTAGTTTTTCTGAGCGCCTGCGGTATTCAATGAGGTCTGCAATACTACATGCTTTGAGTTGATGTTGTTGTTGGTATTCACCCAGAGTCCCTGAGCGAGCCATTGAGCCGTCCTCGTTCATAATCTCGCAAATCACTCCAGCCTCTGGTAACCCTGCAAGGCGAGCAAGATCAATAGAGGCTTCCGTGTGTCCAGCGCGTTGTAGCACTCCACCAGCGACCGCCTGTAGTGGGAAAATGTGACCGGGTTGGACTAAAGAATTCATTTTCGCCTCAGAGGAAGCTAATAATCGTATTGTCTCTGCCCTATCTGCGGCAGAGATACCAGTAGTGATACCTTCGGCTGCATCAACAGACACTGTGAATGCTGTTTTGTGTGATTCAGTATTGCGAGGAGTCATAGGGGGAAGATCAAGCTGCTGTGCTCTTGTTGCTGTAATTGGTGCGCATATTAGCCCGCGTCCATGATTCGCCATAAATGCGATCATTTCGGGCGTAACCTCGGCTGCTGCAGCGACTAGGTCGGCCTCGTTCTCTCGACCAGGATCGTCAACGACAATAACCATATTACCTGATTTTATTTCGGTAATGATTTCGTCTATAGAGTGTAATTTAAGTGCGGACATGTTATTAAAGAGTTAATCTTGGTTGAGGTTTGAGCTGATTTATACGATATCGTTAGATTTTATGTGTAGATCTCGCTGAGGGAAGGGGATTTCTATTTGGTGTTCACGAAAAGCTTTCCAAACAGCGATAAGGACTTCTGAACGAACGTTGCTGACGCCCTGTGGTGCGTCGTCGATCCAGAAACGTATTTGCAGATTGATGGATGAATCACCAAATTCTTTGAGTAAGCAATTAGGGGCTGGGTCAGCTAAAACACGAGGTATATCCTTTGCTGCATCTATGCAAATACGAATAGCTTCTGGAATGTCAGTTGCGTATGAAACGCCGACATCAGCCTTGATCCTTACAACACGATCGGTGAAAGACCAGTTGATGACCTTGTTGGTGATGAAATCTTCGTTAGGAATGAGGATTTCTTTACGATCTCTCGTAATTACTGAGATATAGCGTGAGCGCAGGGAATTGATCCAGCCGAAGGTTCCCTCTATCTCGATGACGTCTCCTGGTTTAATTGATTTGTCGAGCAGCATGATAACTCCAGCTACAAGGTTCGATATTACTTTTTGTAAGCCAAAACCAAGGCCCAGACCTAAGGCACCAGAAAAAACAGTTAGGCCGCCTAAAGGGACTCCTCCAATTTTTAAAGCACCCACTATGGCTATGATGTAGAGGGTCAGTCGTGAGCCTTTGCCGATGAGGACTTTGATGGACGGAGGGATGTCTGTGCGGGGCTTGAGTAAGCTATCGATAAATCTTACAGAAAGGCCAACGAGCCATAGTAGGATGAAAAGAGCTGCTATGGCTGATATGATAGCCCACACATTGATTTCGATATTTCCAAGAGGCAACCTTATACCCTGTAGGGCTAGGCTCAGAGGTTCAAGCCAGCCAAAAACTTGAAGTGCAAAGATGATGAGCATGAGTCCACCCAAAAATTTAGGTGCTGAGCGACCTTTTGATACTGCCGTTGCGACTTGATAGATGACAAGTGCAGAAATAAGTAATGCTGTGGTATAAATATAGTTTGAGGGGATGGTGGAATCCCCTCGCTCGACGTATTGTTTGGCCCATTGAATGCGTGCAGACCAAGTAATCCATAACAGGATACAGAAGCTGGCAGGTATTAGGCTAACTTTTTTTCCGGGATTGAAAAAGCGAGTGATAGTCGCGTGGCATTGAGACCCCTTACGAAATACTTTAGTCCTGAGGAGAAAAGAAATCGCCGCGGCACCTATGAGACACAGAATGAGTGCAGTCCATTGCCAGTGGTCCTGCCTGTCGTCGACAAGTGGGTATAATGTTTGTTTAATATTTGTCCAGAGATCCATCGAGTTGATATCGAGAAAATTGATACTAATGAAGTATTGATTTCGATTAGTTTGTTTTTTGGAGTGCGGTGAAAACCGCTGAGGGGACATAGCGCTTTACGGAATCCTCCCAGCCCTCAGGGCCAATCAGGCTTTTAACCATACTTGAGGATAGCTCTGCAATATCACGAGGAGGCATTAGAAACGTAGTAGTAATACTAGGTGCCATATCAGCGTTGATGTGGCGCATGACTCGCTCGTATTCATAGTCTCCGGGGGAACGAATACCTCGCAGAATATATTGTGCTTCTACACTCCGTGCGTATTTTACTAGGTAGAGATTTTTAAATTCCGAGATAGTAAGGCGATCACATGAAGGTATCGAATCCTGAAGCATTTCAATACGGTCTTGCACTGAAAATGTATACGACTTGGCTGGATTGCTGCCTATAGCTACGTAGAGGTGATCAAACATTTCTAGCCCCTTTTCAATCATCCATAGATGACCATTGGTGAGGGGGTCAAAAGATCCTGCATAGACAGCGGTTCGCATAAATAAATGGGGT
>CBFHKM010000002.1:25049-26493 GCA_965656385.1 Oceaniferula sp. | reverse complement strand
TAGGATCATTACTGAAATTGGCTATATACCGCTCCGCTGCATCTGCTGCGCCCTTCCAGTTTTGAGCTAGCTCTTCTGCACGAATGAGAATTTTTGTTATAGTGTATTGATTTTTAGCATCAGTGAGGCGTGGAGCAATGATATCGATTTGAGCTTTTGCCAGATCAACATCTATTGGGGAGATCATGACTGAAGCTGCTGCGAGGGCCAATCTGGCTTCGTTTTCACGCTTGTGTCCGGGGTTGCTTACGATGAAAGACTCGAGTTCAGCTGGAGCTGCAAGATCACCTTTGGCAGCTTTCCAAAGAGCTTGTTCCAGATACAGTGAGGATCGTATGAAATTCTCTTGGACTGATGTAGTTATTTTTTCAAATGCGCTGAGGTCGCTATTTTTGAGCGCCATCATGGCAGCATTTAGACCAGAAGCCCTGGCGATGTCTTGTGAGCTGGATTGCCGAGCAAAGTCGAAAGCATTTAAAGCTTCACTCGGTTTATTTTGATCGGCTAATAAAAGGCCTCGTAAAAAGCTAGCTTCGTCTCGAAGACGGGGAGAGTAAGCTATTTTCTCCATCACAGAGAGAGTGAAAGTTGCTTGGCTTGGGTCGTTCTGTTTGAGGTGGAGGTAGGCGGTGTCAATGAGCGATGCTGAGAAGAGTTTAAGGTAAAGCTCGTCAGGTTGCATCGAGCTTGAAGCATGTTGAGCTCGCAAGCGTGCCAGAAGTGCCATAGCAAGTTGATTGCTTCTTGGGTCATCATTTCTGGCGAGCAGTGTAGCTCTGTGGTAGAGTGCCAGGCTGACAAGATTGTGATTTATCGAGGATTGCGGTTGATTGGGATAAATAGTGCTGTTGCTCTCCCCGTTCAGGTAAAGTGAGTTCTCAGTCGTTAATAATTCTCCTCCCCACAGCTGTAACTTAGACATAATGGGGTTGTCGCTATTCAGATCATTGGCAAGTATGTTGGCCAAACGATCAAAGGCAGATGGGAGTAATGATGAATTGGGATATTCATCAATAAAATCTACCAGTGTTAAGATGGCATCTTTTTGTGCGTCGTTAGCTAGTTGAGCCTCCGCTTTACCCAGTATACATGCATGGAAAATTTGCTCAGGAAGATGCTCGGGTGCTGAGCTTAGATTGTCAAAACGGTCGGCTGCTTCAGCTGGTTTATTCTCCGATAGTGCCAGCCTAGCTTCGATATATTCTTTAATCTTGGCAGCTGTTGCAACTTGACCGTCTATTTTCTCAATGGTTGCTGCGGCATTATCATTGTTGCCAAGATTGATGTGAATTTCCGCTGCGAGCAAATTGGCTGCATTTTTAATGTGAGTAGAGCTCGATTGAGCTAACTTGTTTAGTAGCCCTAAGGCATCTGTAGTTTGTCCAAGCGCGAGCAAGATACGTGCCCGAGTTAGTTGAATTCCATTATATTGTGTGTGGGACTT
>CBFHKM010000002.1:0-24950 GCA_965656385.1 Oceaniferula sp. | reverse complement strand
GGCATCTGTAGTTTGTCCAAGCGCGAGCAAGATACGTGCCCGAGTTAGTTGAATTCCATTATATTGTGTGTGGGACTTAGATATTGATGAGAGCGTATCTTCGGCGTCTTGGTAGCGCCCCAGCGCAACTAGTGCTTCTGCTTTCCAGATGGGGGTAGATGGCAAACTGGAGAGGCTTGCTTCTTCCAACAAAAGTAGTGCGTCGGAGGCTAGTTGGTTGTCTCCTTGAGGTGATGCGCTGGATCTAATGAGTGACTCAACTAGTGCAATTTGAACGTAAGGTATTGTATCAGTTGAAATATTATCATTCTGTAATGCAGACTTAAACTTAGAGACGGCTATTAAATGAAGCTGATCTGCCATTGCTTTAGCGCCTGCTTGGTAATCGACATTTTCAACCAGATACTCAGCTACCGGCTTAGGTAAGCTACTAGCTATTGTCATAGGCATAGTGCATAAGCTGATAGAGTGAATCAGAATAACTATTACGCGGGTCACATGAATATTATGCGTCAAAAAAGCTAAATTTACAGCAAATGTTCTCATAAATTGTTTAAGAATTGTTTTTCCAAGAACTTATGTTTTAACCTGCAAATATCTAAATGAGTCGATTAGTTGATATAGGAGAGAATGCTGTGGTAGAAAGGCTTATTGCGCAGCTCGGTCACACATGTGAAAAAGATGATCAATTGGTCGTTGGGCCTGGGGATGATTGTGCTGTGGTGGACCTTGATCAGGTTGACAGATATCAATTACTTAAAACGGATTCCCTCGTCGAGGGGATTCATTATTTGCCAGAAACTTCAGCCAGCCAAGTAGGTTGGAAGGCGGTAGCCAGGGTTATTAGCGATTTTGCTGCAATGGGAGGTATGCCAGGCCATATGCTTGTCACGATTGCGATGCAGCCTAAAACCTCAATGGGTTATTTAGAGCGACTTTACCAAGGAATGCAAAGTTGTGCATCATTGTATGGTGCAACAATCTGTGGCGGAGAAACCAGCAGTGTACCCGAAGGTTCTGCCGCGGTTATTTCTGTTGCGGCTACTGGCTGGGTTGAGAAAAATCGGTGTGTGAGGAGAAGCGGGGGTAATGTTGGAGATCTTGTTATGGTAACAGGTAGCTTAGGTGGTTCGATTGAGGGAAAGCATTTAAGTTTCTCACCACGTGTGGACGAGGCTCGTTGGTTGACCGATCATTTTAGGATCAATGCCATGATGGATCTCTCTGACGGTCTTGGATCTGATCTGCCGCGATTGGCTGCAGCTAGTCAGTGTGGTTTTACAATTTGCCACGACAGCCTACCTTGCAATGAAGGCTGTGATTTAGCTCAAGCGCTTGCCGACGGAGAAGATTATGAACTGCTGTTCACTGTGTTGCCTGAATTAGAAAAACCTTTAAGAGAAGCTTGGGCTATGAATTTCCCTGACCTTCAACTTAGCGTTGTTGGTAAGCTAACAGAAAAGCAAGAGGGTGTGACTGTTGGTGAACAAGGATGGCAGCATTTTAATAGGCAATGAAGTCTCTAACGTGCACAGCCCATTGAATCGCCCATTTTAGCATAAGTTTCTATTTGCTTGCTTGAGTTTGTCAGAAGGTCATCACTGAAGTTTATCATGCCTGGTTCAAAGATGACAATGGTAGACGATCCGCCGAAGGCGAAATAGCCTTTTTCATCCCCCTTGTTGATGGCCTGGTTAGCTTGGTAAGTTTGTTGAATTGAACCGACGCATGTAGCGCCAATTTCCATCATCAAAACTTTGCCGACTGATTCAGTTTGTATTTGGGTAATGGTTCGTTTGTTCTGCCAGAGATAATTTAGATTTCGTGACAATGCGATGGGCGATACTGAGAACAGGGGACCGTTTATGAGCTTTGTCTGTGATGCTTGACCACTGACGGGGAAATGAAATCGATGGTAGTCCACAGGACACAGTCTGGATAGTATTAGTGAGCCCCCAGCATATTTTGATGAGAGTTTTGCATCTCCGATTAATTGATTGAGATCAAAGGTTTGGCCTTTAACAAAAAACCCATCAATTTCATTAATGTTTGGGAAAGCGAGGTGTCTACCGTCAGCAGGGAAAACAATAATATCGCTAGAAACAGGTCGAGTGTCTGCCTTGAGTTTACGGTAGAAGAACTCGTTGAAGCTGGTGTAGAAATCATGGGGGTCAGCAAATTCGTCAACATTGAGACCGTAATCATCGATGAATGGTTTTATTTTTGATTGGCTAGACGGTTTGTCCATGCGTGAGCCATACCATCGAGAAAATGCAGGTCTTTTGATAAAGCTGTGGAGTGCAATTTTTCCTAATGGATTGCCATAGGCCCACTTGAGAAAAGCTTCGCCATAGACCAGCTCCGTTTCCATGCTGTTGCTGTATCGATTAAAAAATTCAATGTGTTTCACTGGCAGTGAACCTATCATAGACTCGGTATTTAGCAAAAAAAAGCAGCTAGGAAATTTCCCAGCTACTTCTTGTGGAGTTGATTGATTTGTTAGGCTTTTTTGATTTGTTAGGCTGCTTTGAGCAATTTGTGAGCTTTTGCAATCGTGCTCTTACTTAGTTTGCCGTTGACCTTGCGAGATTTGTCAAGCAGTTCGCGGAGCTCGTTGAGTGCCCCATCTGAGGCCTTTAGTGCTTTGCGCTCGCCACCATATTTTTTGTCAGAAAAATATTTGGTGAATGTGGTTCCGGTGCGGCTTAAACATAGACGCCAGCCTTGGAAAGCCGTAGTTTCGTAGGTGAAACGTGTTAAGTTTTTTCGTGATTTCATAATGTGTGTGATGTTCGGGATAGCTAATTCTAAGTGAGTTAGCACTCTCAACAGATAACACCAAAGGCAAGTCCCGCAAGTAAAAAGTGGTATGTAGGTAGGATAAATTATGGTTAGTATGATAATCAAATTAGTCATAAAAAAAGCATGTATTCCAAGGAATACATGCTTTTTGAAATTTGTAATCTTATGAAAGGATTACTTAAAGTTGCATATGGCTACTCGTCGGCTGCCGGACTGTTGCTGTTAGCTAATGCCATTTCTTCAACATCAGTCCATTCGATGTATGCCATCGGTGCTGAGTCACTGGTGCGAGCGCCAAGTTTGGTGATGCGGCAATAGCCGCCCTTGCGATCCTCACTGGCAGCTGCAATTTCTCCAAATAACTTCTTTACGGTATCTTTTTGTCTGAGGAATGCAACAGCTTGTCGGCGGGCGTGTAAATCACCACGCTTGGCAAGTGTTACCATTTTCTCAGCAACAGGGCGCAGTGCCTTGGCTTTCGCTAGCGTAGTGCGAATACGTCCGTGCTCGATCAAGCTGCATGCCAAGTTGGCAAGCAGTGCACGACGATGTGCGCTATCGCGTTGTAGTTTGACAGTTTTTTTTCTGTGTCTCATGTTAGTAGTCCTTGCGGACGATTAGGTTTTAAATAGTAATTAGATATACTGATTGTTTAGTCATTCAGGTTTTGAGCAATCAAGTCGGCAAGACCGACGGGTGCTTCATCTTCTGTTCCGAGGCGTGGTGCTGCCACGCTTGGTAGTGCTCCGGTGAGTAGTGATGGATCGATGTTCATGCCGAGTCCAAGTCCAAGCTCAACGAGTTTCTCTTTGATCTCGTTAAGAGACTTTTTACCAAAGTTACGATACTTAAGCATTTCTGCTTCAGTCTTGGTTGCTAGCTGTCCAACGGTAGTGATGTTGGCGTTGTTGAGGCAGTTTGCTGCACGAACGGAGAGTTCGATCTCGTTGACACTCATGTTGAGAAGCTTCTTGAGAGCTGCGTTTTCCTCGCTCTGTTCAGCTGGCGCTTCTTCAAAGTCAACAGCGTTTTCGTCATAATTAACGAATACGTCGAGGTGATGACGAAGAATAGCAGATGCTTGTAAGAGTGCATCGGAAGGCTCTACACGACCATCAGTCCAAATATCAAGAATGAGCTTATCAAAATCGGTCATTTGACCAACACGTGTCGCTTCAACTGCGTATTTCACGCGAACTACGGGTGAGAAAATAGAGTCGATTGCAATCACACCAATAGGCATATCTTTGCGCTTGTTTTCGTCACCAGTGTTGAAACCACGGCCAACTTTAACTTCAAATTCACAATCGAATTTCACCTTGCGGTCAAGGTTGCAGATGACTTGGTCTTTGTTGACTACTTCATACATGTTGTCATCAAGAATGTCTGCTGCAGTAATTTCGCCCTCTTTTTCGCATTTGATAGTGAGAACGCGCGGCTCTTTGCCGTGATGCTTAAACTTGACCTTCTTTAGGTTGAGGATGATGTCAGTGACATCTTCAACGCAGCCTGGGAGACTGGAGAATTCATGTTGAACACCCGCTATGCGCACGGATGTGATAGCTGCACCCTCAAGAGAGGAGAGCAATACACGGCGCAGTGAGTTTCCGATGGTGTGACCGTAGCCACCTTCAAATGGCTCAGCAACAAACTGGGCGAAGGTTTCGGTTTCAGTGTCTTCGTTCTTAGTAAGGCGGTTGGGAAGTTCGAAGCGGTCCAATTTAAATGGGGTACCTTCTTCTTCCTCTTCCGTTGCTTCTGTCGTGTCTGTGTTGTTTGATGTGTCTTCTGACATATTATTTGTTGGTTTACCGGGTTACCCTCCGGCGAGCGGGGATTAGCGAGTCGTCAAGAATTGACATTTGGCTAATTTGCGGAGGACCTACGGTGGTTTCTAGCTCGCGGGGCGTGGAATAAAGGGTATGCTGGGGCTTAATGCAATCGTTTTTTTGCTTATTTTAAAGTGTTTTCCATAGCGTATAGCTTAGCGTCTGCAGGGGTTTATGTAATAATTTACGGTGTCGTTTTGATGGCTTTGTGCTACCAATAATGGCATGAAAACACTCTCTGCATTGGCAATAGGCTTATTTCTTCATTTTGGCGTTTCTGTATTGGCGCAAGACAAACCAAGCGACGGGGCTAATGAATCAGTAAATAGATCATCATCTGAGCCATCGCCGGTAAAGGCTCTGGCGGCTCAACCCATTGAGACTGGTGCCGTGCAAGCTAAAGAATCGCAAGAAGAGCTTGTAAACACTGGGTCGAAGCCGCAAAAAAGGGTGTTTGGTAGGTCTGATGAAGAAAGCTATGAGGGTAAGGTGGTTGTTATCAAGGTAGGCAAGAAGGATCTCGTTAACAAACAGGCCTTTAAGTTTTGGCGGCGCGTTATTCAGCGGGTAAACGAGGAGAGTGCGCGCGCTGTGTTGTTCGATATAGACACCCCAGGTGGTCTAGCTTTCGACACAGCCGAGCTGATCATGGTTGATATGCAGAAAATCAAAGTGCCTTCGTTTGCATTCGTAAACCAACAAGCACTCAGTGCTGGAGCGCTTGTTGCCGCAGGGACGGACGTAATTTACATGCACTCAGTCTCTACTATCGGCGCCGCTGCTATTGTCAGTGGTAATGGCGCTGAAATTCCTGAAGTCATGCGTGCCAAGATTGAGTCTGCTTTTAACGCTTTCGTTCGAGCAGTATCAAAGAGCAAAGGGCGTAATCCTGATGTAATCAGAGCGATGATGATTACGGATGAATACTATGATTTTGGTGATATTCAAGTAGAGGAGGGCGAGCTATTGTCTCTCACCGCGGATGAAGCAGTGGCAGAATTTGAAGGCAAGCCACTACTGGCCAAAGGAATCGTAGACAGTATTGAAGAATTACTGGATAGAGAAGGCTTAGCAGGTGTTGATATTGTTTTGGCTGAGCCCACTGGTATGGAGAAATTAGCTTATTGGGTCGCTGCATTTTCGGCTATTCTCATACTAGTTGGCATTGGAGGAGCATACCTTGAGATGAAGACACCTGGATTTGGAATAGGCGGGGGGATATCGTTACTCGCTTTTGCTGTATTCTTTTTTGGTAATTATGCTGCAGGAAATATGGCGGGTTATGGCTTGATGTTGTTGTTCTTACTAGGGGTGATCTTGGTTGTTTTTGAGCTCTTTATATTGCCCGGAATGATTGTTCCAGGGGTCATCGGGGCAATTTTGGTCATAGGGACTTTGTTTTTTGCGATGATCGATGGGTTTGCTTTTGAAGACAATGCAGTCCGTGGCTGGGATGCTGCTGGAGCACTTGATTTTATTAATCGGCCGGCGCTAAATTTAGCAATTGGCCTACTTGGATCTACCATTTTGATGATGCTGGTGATGCGCTACTTGCCTGGTGCGCCGCTGTTTAATAAGCTCGTTATGAGCAAGGTGCTCGTTAACGGCGATTCTACAGGTTTGGACTCAGTATCTGGAGGCACGGGTGAGCATGTTGGCTTGCAGGGTGTGGCCACAACAGATCTGCGTCCAGCGGGTAAGGGAGACTTCAACGGCAGAATTCTAGACGTAACAGCGGTAAGTGGTTTTATTGCCGAGGGTAAAGAAGTCATTGTCAGCTCTGAGGATGGATTGCGGATCTTGGTAAAAGAGATCGGATAAAGAGCGCTAAATGTGCACTCCTTCAAATGTGGTAATCAGGACGCACAGCAAAACATTTAAAGAGCGCGATAAGCTAATATGCAAATTGCGAGCATCAGAAATATGACTTCGTATTCTGTGGAGCCGATTGGGACTTTGGGTGCAAGTATGCTATACGGATAATCGAGTTGGAAAACTGGCCAACTCAAGCGTAGGTGGGTGCGCTGAGAGACTAGTAGGATGGCGCACCACCAGCGGCACCAGTCTAGTGCTGACTGGTTTTTTGAGCTGTAGCTTACTCCGCCCTGTCTCCGCTCTCCCACTTGGTCTGGCTTTTTACCTCATCTTCCTCATCTCAACTTTCCCACAGCCCATGTGCCTTGCCGTCCTTGAAGTTCATTAAGTCGCGAACTTGCCCATTCTCATGCATTTTCTTGGCGAATCCTGTGGATGGCTTTTGGCTGTTGGGTAAGAAACATAAATCCTCACCCGCCTTGACGAGCCTCTGAAGACCGTTCAATTACGAGGCACTCTCTAGAATTTCATCAAGGGATTCGTAATTATCAGGATTGGCTTTGCCATAATCGATAAGTAGGACAAACAACAATAAGAACAGGAATAGTATGTTAATAAAATTATCAGATTAGCGGTGGCGTCTGTGCGTGGCGAGGTTCGTTTCGGTATGTTTCGTATGAAATGGCACAGTAAGTAACGGGCAGCGATTAAAGCGCCCAAACCATTACAACAGACCAATCATGACCACTATCAAACTTAAATCGGCAGCCCAGAAGCATGCACCCAAGAAGTCCGACACACAGGGCAGGCGAGACCTCAACGTAAAAAACCCTGCTAGCATTATCTGCTGCAGGGTTTGTTGCTTAGTAGTCCTAGAGTGAGCTGCTAAAATTGTGTATCAGAATGTTGTTATGCTTCCTCATGCATCGCCATGCTCGTCTGGACGATATGCAATGTATGATTGGACACCGAGTCGAAGTGGTTGTTGATGTCGATGTTCAGCATCTCAAGCTTCACGTCACCAGTTGACATACGCTTCATGGCACTCTTGTTGAACTTTTTGCGCATTGTGCCCGCCATCTTTTTCATAGCCTCTGCCTTAGCCATGTCTTCACTGGAGATTTTAGCGAGTAGGCTTTGGTCTGCGAAGGTGACGAACTGGGATATGCTTCCGGCGAATTCACGGATGGCTTCTTGTTGCTCTTGAGTGAACTGACGATCCTTTTTGTATCGACGCTCGTTGAGTTTAACGAGGCGGTAAATGCAATCAATGCATTCCTCTACCTCTTGGGTAATACGCAACATATTAGCTATCCTGTTGGCGTTTGCTGGTCCTATATCTTTGGATGAGCAGCGCACAAGGTATTGTGTGATTTCCTGCAGCATAAGGTCGGACTCATCTTCAATCTTTTTGAGTGCACTTACCTGAGAAGACATGTCCTTCTTGGGGTTTTCGAGAACATCGATGAATCCATCGAACATGGTCACACACAAGCGGGACATTTTCTTGATTGCATCCTCAGCCTCAGCGATGTTGAGCTCCCCCAAGTCCACCAAGGTTTGTGATATATAGCGAAGGTGGGAGGCCTCTTCTTTTTCAGCGGGATCGGGCACCCATTTCTGAACAAGATTGGCAATGACGGGGACAAACCAAACAAGTAGCAATATATTAGCTAGGTTGAATGTAGTGTGGAACAACGCTACAGCAAATGCGACAATAGTGAGGTTGTTGCCGGCATCTCCCTTTGCTGTTTTAATTTCCACGATGTGTTTGGGGAAATGGTCAACCAGATCCCAGACTAAAGATGTGATAGCCCAGAAGAATATGAGGGCCCACAGCGTACCAATGACATTGAATAAGAAGTGCGCACGAGCTGCGCGTTTGGCGCTGACGTTGGCACCAATTGACGCTAGCCAAGCGGTTACCGTGGTTCCTATGTTTTCACCAAGTACTACGGCCGCAGATATTTTGAAGGCTTCGTATGGATCTGGCCCGAACCAGCCATTCCACGCGCATGTAATGGTGATTGCCATAGCTGCAGATGACGACTGAACGATCAAGGTTAGTAAGATACCAGCGATCAGGAACAGAATAGTGGATCCGAAACCCATTCCGTTGAGTGATTCGATAATGTTTTGAATCGTTTCTTGGAGCTGGGCATTTTCCTTAACCCCACCCTTGAGGTCAGGAACTGATTTCTTGAGATAAGATAGCCCAGTGAATAGCAAACCGAACCCAATGAGAGTTTCGCCTGTAGCCTTGGCCTTAGCCTTGCCGACGAAGAATAACGGTAAACCAATACCGATGATTGGTAATGTGATGGCGGAAATACTAAATTTACCAATCCACGCAACGAGCCATGCGGTAATGGTCGTGCCAAGGTTAGCCCCCATGATTACTCCGATTGATTCGGTGAGGGTAAGAAGGCCTGCATTGACAAAGCTTACTACCAATACCGTAGTGGCTGAGGATGATTGCACTAGGGATGTTGTGAAAAATCCGGTAAAAACAGAACTAGCCCTGTTATGAGTCATCGTGGCGAGAGCATGGCGCATTCCGCTTCCCGCTGCCTTTTGTATGCCCTCCGACATGACTTTCATGCCGTAGAGGAAGATGCCGAGTGAACCTAATATTTTGAGGATGGCAACAAGAGTAGTCCAGATAATCATAGTCGGTAATATTTAAGTAGTAGTATAAAGATGATGATAATTAGAAAGTAGCAATCTTGCGGTTATGCTTTTTGCTATTCATCATATGCCTTGTAATAGGCAATCAAGTCAAGTGGAGGCTCCATTATTTGCAAGTTTTCACGTCATGCCCGTGGGTGCGAAAAACACATGAATGCTTGATGTAATGCAGTATGGTAGAGTGGAAAATGTAATGATATGATTTTAAGGACGTTGTAAGGCAATGGCCGCCAGTTTACGGGCCGCCGCAGCAATTTCCTCAACACCTTTTTGAGTGGGCTCAGCATCGGCGCTGAGTAGCATTATAGTGCGCAATTCAGCTATGATTTTACGTATCGCCCTCATGTCATCTCGATCTGATACCCGAGGATTCAGGGATTCGATAGAAGCTTCGTAATAGTCGGCGATATCTTCACGATACAAAAGACGTGCTCTCGCTTCAGTGTATTTCTTTTCCACAGCATACGAGCTCACCTCAAGCGCACGAATCCAACCTCCGAGTGATATGAGGTGTGCTAAGTCGACATCTCGTAAATGTATGAGGTCTGTTTCTACGTCTCTTTGGGTTGCAGTGAGTTCTTTCTTGAGTGCTTCGACGTTATTTTTGCGTGCATTATCAAGTAAACTCGCTGCGTGGCGATTGACACGTTCGCCAGCTCCTAGAGCACGGCTGTAGCGTGATAGCTCTTTGGCTAAATTTTCAATTTTCTGCATGTGGCCTGCCTGCACCGCGATAAATCCTTCAGCGATTAAGAAACCGATTTCGAGAGCGAGGTCAGCTCGGTTCAGTGGCATGCGCTTTGGCATTTCGTGTGCCAGCTCGTCGGCGTGTAGCGGGGCAAGATTATCAAGGTCGTCAAAGATGCGTTTGATGGAGGGCGCAGTAAACTCGTTGACCCCAAGCTCCTCACGTACATGCGGGTCATCAATCAAATCATCGGGGATGTTTGGCCTAGTTGGAGGGAGGCTGGCCTGATCTTCTTGTGCGTTTATTTGCATGCTGGCCATTAAGCTAGCGGCAATAAGATATAGCATGGTGTTTTGGAGGCATGAAATAATATTCATGTTTTGCAGATAACTATTCTCAGCTAAAAAATGCAATCGAGTAATGTGGTGGCATGCATAAAAGAGGTCTAAAAGAGGCGAAAAGAAGTTGGCACACTATTGAATGTGGCTTATCTCACTCACATGAGTTTGTTATTGGGAGTCAATATTGATCATGTAGCTACGTTGCGCCAGGCGCGCTACTCAGGCATGTTGGCATCCCCGAATGCTGAGCCAAGCCCGCTAGAGGCAGCTGATGATGCACTTTTGGGTGGTGCGGACTCGATAACTGTTCATGTGCGGGGTGATCGACGCCACATGCAAGAGCTCGATGCCTTCGAGATTAGGGATCAGATTAACCTGCCTCTCAACTTTGAGATGGGAAACACTCCCGAGATGGTGGCCATGGTGATGCGCTTGAAGCCCGATTTTGTCTGTTTGGTGCCCGAAACACGCGAGGAAGTGACCACTGAGGGTGGTTTGGACGTTACGGGACTTTTTGATTCACTAAAGAATACAGTTTCTCAACTTCAACAAGAGGGAATTAAGGTAAGCATGTTCATCGATCCTGACGAACATCAGGTGGAGGCGTCATGCCGCATCGGAGCTGAGATGATTGAGCTGCATACTGGTTGCTTTGCCAATGCTGTTGCAGAAAATAGGGGAGTTGAAACCGAACGGTTAAAAAGTGCGGCCACACTTGGTCACAATGTTCAGCTGCAGGTTAATGCGGGCCACGGTATTAATTTGCAAAATTTACCAGAGCTTTTGACGGTGCCACACCTCACGGAATTAAACATCGGCCACAGTTTGATTGCGCGGTCGGTCAGGGTGGGACTAACACAATCCGTGAAAGAAATGCGTGAAGCGATGAGAGGCTATGCGCTATGATGATATTTGGTATTGGCATTGACGTAGTTGAAGTGGAGCGCGTGGAGTCTTCCATTTCCGAGTTTGGGGAGCGCTTTGTGAATAGAATCTTTACCGAGTCGGAACGCGAATACTGTGAAAGTCAGAAGCGGCCATCCATTCATTATGCGGCGAGATTTGCAGCTAAGGAGGCGGTAGCGAAGGCTTTTGGAACGGGTATTGGCAAAGAATTGACATGGCTGGATATGGAGATAAGGCGCCGGGAAAGCGGAGAGCCTGAGGTGTTTCTCTCAGGTGCGGGTGAGCAGTTTTGTAAGGATCATAACCTGAGCCAGATAAAGGTCAGCCTCAGCCATGCCCAGCACTACGCAGCGGCTAATGCCATGGTGTTATCAGAAAGCTGATATCAATCTAGGCCATGTGTTGTAGTGCTAGGGCGGGCACTACTCGCGCATCTCTTGCCATGGGCATGCGGGCAACTATTGCATTTATACTTCGAGGCTTGGTAATTATTTGCAGATTGATACACTTAATTTTAATCTGAAATGAGGGCAATATCGATTACTAGTGTGTATGACAATTTGTGTCTCTTTACACCGATTGAATTACCCGAGTATGCACTGCCCATAGTAGCCTTTGGAAATCCTATCTGGGGCTTTTTGCGGACGAGAAGCGACGCTTTAGAGGCAGTGGGCTTTGAAAAGCGAAAGCCCCAAAAAGAGCGAAAGCCACTAAGCGGTATTACTTAGAGGCTTTCATATGGCTCCTGCGCTTGGGATCGAACCAAGGACCTAGTGATTAACAGTCACCCGCTCTACCGCTGAGCTACGCAGGAATTTTATTCGGTGTGTCACATTGCCGTGTAGGGCTTGGACGGGCGGGAAAATGCCAGATCAGTGCCGTATTGCAAGATTTTTCTCGTCAAAATCTCATGGTTTTTTAACTCGGAGAATAAAACGGCAGCACTGAAGTGCTGCCGCCTGAAATTATGGAATATTGGTGCTGAAAAGTGAAAGGGTTGCCTACGATTTTGCAGGGTTTACTTCGGCTTCCAAGTTGGCATCCAGTAGCTCGCGGCGTAAGTTAGCACCGCGCATCTTGCTCCATATATAAACAATAGGGGAGGCGATAAAGATCGAAGAGTAAGTTCCCACGACTACACCTACCATAATTGTGAAGGAAAAGTCCTTGAGA
This sequence comes from Oceaniferula sp., assembly GCA_965656385.1. Classification (GTDB taxonomy): domain Bacteria; phylum Verrucomicrobiota; class Verrucomicrobiia; order Verrucomicrobiales; family Akkermansiaceae; genus Oceaniferula. Next base: position 12,708 of record CBFHKM010000002.1, on the reverse strand, counting down.
GCTGAGCCACCAAATATGTAGAGCACAAGCACGGCTACGAAGGTGGTGACTGATGTCAGCACGGTCCGTGATAGTGTGGCATTGATGGCGTGATTCATTACATCCTGCACGTTACCGCGGCGGGAACGTAGATCTTCTCGTATGCGGTCAAAGACAACGATGGTGTCATTGATCGAGTAACCGGCAATCGTAAGGAAGGCTCCAACATGAATCAATGAGAGCTCTTGTCCTGAGAATATGACGATGCCTAAACAGATGAGGATGTCGTGAATTAATGCAGCAAAGGCACCCAGGGCGAAGGAGAATTCGAATCGGATCGTGATATAGATGAGGATAGCCACTAAACCTATGATGAGGGCCCATAGCGCGGTGCTAAGAAACTCGCCACCAAGGCTGGCACTGATTGTTTCCCGTGAGGGCTTTTCTTTGAGCACTTCAAAATTAGAACTGAGGGCAGTCTCAATGGCTCCAATGTCGTCAGTAGCACAGCGAACGGTAAGTAAGTATTCACCACCTAAGTATTCACTACCGGTGGTAGTCTCTTCTTGTGAACGAGCTTGCTTGCTGAGCTCGAGTGTATTGAGGACCTGCTGCACAGCAGGTTGATCAACTGTTTGACCATCGACAAGCTGGTAGGAGAGCTGTGCTCCACCGGTGAAGTCGATGCCAAGAGAGGATTCTTTTTTATCCCACACGGAGCCGAGACCAGCGAGTATGAGGATGATCGAAAAGCTGAAAGCTAGCTTGCGCTTACCGAGGAAGTTGAACGCTCTCTCTGGTATAAGATTCATAAAGCTCAGCTTCTTAAGAATACCAGCATCGGAGAACCACCAGAACAGCACGCGTGTGCATAACAGGGCGGCGAGCATGGAAGCAAGAATGCCAATGGTCAATGTGACGGCAAAGCCCTTGACGGTTCCTGATGCACGCCAGAATAAGATCAAGGCTGTGATCAGGGTCGTGATGTTGGCATCAAAAATAGCGGAGAAAGCTTTCTCGTAAGCGGCAGAAATGGCGGCTTTGATGGATTTGCCAGCGGCAAGCTCTTCGCGAAGGCGCTCGTAGATGAGAACGTTGGCATCTACGGCAACACCGATAGTAAGAATAATGCCTGCAATGCCTGGCAGGGTGAAGGTGAATCCAAACATGGCCATGGCACCGAAGAGAATCAGGATATTGATCGTAAGTCCAAGCAAGGCGATGATTCCTGCAAATCGGTAATAGAGAAGAACAAAGAGCAGGGTGAGACCTAGCCCTGCGATACCAGCTGTGATACCCTGATGCACGGTTTCTTTACCAAGTGTGGCAGAGACGGTGCGCTCTTCCTCGACGAGCAGAGGATTCTTAAGGGGGTTGAGCAGTGCAGCTGCAATGCTTTTTGCCTCAGCAGCGTCATTCATACCAGAAATTTCAAAGTTTGAGCCGAGGCTGCTTTGTACGACCGGCGCACTAAGCACTTTGCCATCCAATACGATAGCAAGACGATCTTCGCCGTGGCGCATCTTGCTGGTGAGGTCGAACATTTTGTTGGCACCCTCTGCGTTGAGCTCGACGGTGAGTTTGCCTTCATGAGGACCATAGAGTTCTTGAGCGTGGACGATGTATGATCCGTCGAGGGCGGAACGCCGCTTGAGGAGGATGTTCTCTGTGATGATTTGACCTTCATCGTCTTCATCGGAAAGAACGTAAAGCTTGTAACCGGGGGGGAGCACTCGATCAGCTTCGTTTTCGGCAGCAAGACGGTCAGCTAGTGCACGACTCTCTGGGTGAACGGCCTTCAGCTCGAGCTTGGCGATTTTCTCAAGGATTTCTCGAACGTTGGCGGCTTCTTCAGTCGATACGCCTGGCATTTGAACAAGAATTCTGTCGTTGCCTTGGGCGACGATGAGGAGGTCAGCAGTGCCGAGATTATTGAGACGCTTCTCTACGGTTTGGATAGCCTGTTCGACAGCGTTCGAAGTTACGGGCACAGCGGTTCCCTCTGGATCAATAGTGGGCTGAACTCTGAGAGTGAAGGAAGATCCACCAATGAGGTCAATACCGCCTTTGAGGTTGTGAGCCTCTGAAATCGTAGTTTGACCGCTGATTATATTGCGCCAGTGCCCCTTTGGAATGATCGAGAGCAGACTGAAGATGGCAATCAAGGCCACGATAATAGAACCAATATTTCGCTTTTTACGCTCAAAATCGGTGGCGAAATACCAGAAGAATAGAGCCAAGAGGCCGAGGCCAGATAGGAAAGTCAAAAGACGGTCGTCACTAAATAGAGAGGCGAAAATGGTAGTCATTGCGATAAGTTAACTAATGTGAGTGCGTTGTGTGCACGATTGATCGTGAAGGATATATAGAGGATGCCTTGGTTTGGCAAGGGTGGCTTGTTTGATGTGTCTCAACTAGACACAGGGGATTTAACCAATGCCTCAGCCTTTGGATTGTTCAGGAGTTTCGTCCTCGTCTGATTTAGATCCTGATGAGATGACAGTCGCAATCGCTGTTTTATCGTATTTAACGAAGGTGTTCTCAGCTACTTTGAGTGAGACGGTTTTATCACTCACGGAATTAACAGAGGCGTGTATGCCACCAATAGTGACGACTTTGTCGCCTTTTTTGAGACCTGATTGTTTGGCTGCAAGTTCTTTGCGTTGTTTTTGTTGCGGTCGGATGAGGACAACCCAGAAGATTACAAACATGAGAACCATCATGACGATGGGGCTTCCCAGTGGGTTGCCTGGTTTGGAATCTGTCTTGGTGGTTTCTGCGAGGATGCTGATGGTTGTGTTCATGGTGTTCATGGTGTTTGAATGTAGCGTTGATTAAATTTATTTTTGAATGAGGTGAAGTTGCCTGCCTCAATAGCCTCACGTGATTGTTGCATGAGGCGCAGATAGAAATGCAGATTATGTAAGGAAAGCAACCTTAAAGAGAGCATTTCGCCAGCGCGAAAGAGGTGGCGTATGAAGGATTTTGAGTATTTTTGTAGTGACGGGTGTGTGTTCTCGTCGAGGGGGGCTGCATCAAACTCAAATTCCTTGTTTTTGATGTGTATTGGGCCATCGGCTGTAAATGCCATGCCATGGCGGGCGACGCGTGTTGGCATTACACAATCGAACATATCCACTCCACGTGAGATCATTTCGAGCATTTGAGGTGGGGTTCCCAAGCCCATAGCGTAGCGGGGCTTGTCGGTGGGGAGAAAAGGAACGGCATTTTCGATGGCACGCATCATCTCATGCTCGGGCTCTCCAACGGAAATACCACCCACGGCGTATCCATCGAAGCCGATGTCGACTAACTCACGCGCAGATTGTTCGCGGAGATCTGCATAGGTGCTTCCCTGGACAATACCGAAAATGAGCTGACCCTGTTTACTGGTATCCCATGGTATGTGTTTGTTGGCGTTCTCCTGATGCCAATCTTTGCAGCGCTTTGCCCAGCGTGTTGTCAGGGAGAGTGAATCAGCGGCGTATTGTCGCTCGCATGGGTAGGGGGGGCACTCGTCAAAAAGCATGGCGATATCGCTACCAATCGTGGCTTGGATTTCCATGCTGAGCTCAGGAGTTAGCATGGTTTTAGATCCATTGATGTGGTTGGCAAACTCCACGCCCTGTTCAGAAATTTTCCGCAACTTAGCCAGAGACCATACTTGGAATCCTCCGGAATCAGTGAGAATGGGCTTATCCCAGGTAGAAAATTGATGGAGTCCACCCATCTCGCGCATGACGTCTAGTCCCGGTCGTAGAAAGAGGTGGTATGTGTTTCCCAGAATAATCTTGGCATCGACAACGTCAATCAACTCATCGGGAGAGAGTGTTTTGACCATTCCCTGTGTGCCGACTGGCATAAAAATGGGGGTCGGGATATCACCGTGAGCGGTGCTCAATGTGCCCGTGCGAGCGGCGCTGTCGCAACAAGTATGATGAAGTTTAAAAGACAAAGTGGTATAAGAAGTTTAATTTGGGAGAGGATGGCTGCCGCTAATGTTTGGCTGGCACTACATTTTTAAGGCATGAGAATGAAGTCCGAGACAACCATGAGGTGGTCGGAGGCAGGAATTGCGACATTCCGTGAGCGAACGGGTCGCAGTAGGGAATTTGTGTATATGTAGTCAATGCGCTGAAACGGAATACGACGATGCCACGTATTTGCCCAGCCAACTCCTACATCATTGAAGGAATCGGTAAAGTGACCTCGGAGTAAATCGTGTAGAGGGTCAGAGGCGGGAGCATTGAGGTCTCCCGCGGCAATGACCGGGCGATCTGGAAACGGGGTGCTATTTTGGAGTAGTGTAAGGCTCCATATCACTTGTTTGCGCTGCAGCTTGCGGTTCGCTGCGTGATTTTTCCAGCAGCTTGAATCCCACAGTCGCATGTCAGTAATAGCAGATTTTAAATGAAAGTTAATACAGTCAATAAGTCTACCTTCTGGGTGTTGCCTCGTCTTGGGTAGCCTCAAAGTGCTGTGGTGGCTGTGTTGCATCGGATTCGGGATGCTTTGATGAATTTGCCATTTGGTAAATATTGCAGACCTCTTTTCGACCCGGAAATCTCCCCTGATGGGATAGACTATATCTGCTATTATCTGGGTCTGCCATTCTGGAATTTCTTGCATGAACAAGATGTCTGGTTGGTAGTCTGCAATGATCTGAGCTTGTTTGCGCACCTCCTCGCTGCCGAGGTTCACCGCGCCCCAGTTGATCGTGCAGATGCGCAATGTCTTCTGTGATCGAAATGGCTTTGCTTTGCCAGCTTGAGGAATTTCTTTGCCAATGTTGACGAGGGCATGTGATTCATCTGATGCCGTCAATATGGTGAGTAGCCATAGTGTGGCGAGCATCAGGGATAGCTGAGCGCGCCAGAAAAGGAATGCTGTAACGGAAAGGAATAGCCCGAGTAGTGACCACATCCAAATGGGGTAAACGGTAAATGCCGCCATCAAGTCAGGCTGCCTGATGTAACTGGCGGCTGTGATCACATGGAGAACCAGTGACGCAATGACTAACAATCTTGGAATCCAGTGGCGCATTGCTTAAGGTGATGCACCCAGAATCAGGGTGAGGAAAACGGGCATTACATGCCGGGTAGACCTAGGCCGCCGGTCAATTTGGACATTTCAGCTGCAGCCATCTCTTTGCCCTTGGTGACCGCCTCTTGGACGCCAGAGAGAATAAGCTCTTGCAGAAAATCAACGTCGTCAGGATCGACAACGGAGGGATCAATGCGAATGGATTGAACATCTCCTGAACCATTGGCAGTGACGGTAACTTTGCCACCTCCAACAGAGGCTTCGACATTTTTATTGGCCAGTTCTTCTTGTGTTTTCTGCATGCCGGCTTGCATTTCCTGCGCCTGTTTCATGAGCTTTTGTATATCCATTGAGTGAGTGGGTTAGTTAATATAATTATGATTGGATGGTGCCTTTGAAGACTTCAAGGGCGTCTTGAATAAGTGGGTCTTGATAAAAGGAGTCGTCTGTCGCGGGGGACTCATCTTCTTTGTTTTCTGCTTCCGTAGGAGAAGTTTCTTCGGTGTGTTGTGGAGCATTCAGCTCAGGGGCTGGCTCGGCTGTTTGCTCTGGTGCAGCCTCAATGAGGTCGTCGAGGCTTCTTTTTTCTTTAGCTGGTGCTTCGATAGGCCTGCTCGGTGGATTAGACTCAGCTGATGGGCTTGTGGTAGGTTGATTTGTTGCCACTGGTGCTGCCACTGGTGCTGCCACTGGTGCTGCCACTGGTGCTGCCACTGGTGTTGGGCTCGAGTGATTGATATCTGAGGTTGATCTGGCAGCTGCTGGCGCAGCAGTGGTGTTGTCATCAGCTGGACTTGATGTTGAATCGTTGGCGCTTTCAGCTGGTTGAAGTTGGCCTGCCCCTGCAAGTGCTTTGATGACATCACTGATACGAGCATCATTAAGCGATTGAATTGCTTTGATGATTCCGATTTCTAGATGAAGTCGTTTGTTGGCCGCCCACTTCATACGCCCTTCAGAATCCGCCAGTATGTCGATCAGGTTTAAGATGCGGTCTGTCTGGATGCCTTTTGAGGCTGACACTAAGGGCTCCCATATTTCAGATGGAAACCCTTCATTGCCAGCATTAGTGTCGAGACGGGTGACTAGGAGTGCTCGGAGGCAGCTTATAAGTTCACCCAAAAGCTGAGATAGTTCTTTGCCTGACTCAGCCTGTTGATGAATCAGCTCGAGTGCTGTAGGGCTTTCTTTGGAGAGAATGCTAGTCGCCAGGCTGGCAACGGTTTCACGAGAGGTGAAGCCAAAAATTTCGAGAACGTTTTGTTCAGAAATTTTGTCGCCGCAGAATGCTACGAGTTGATCCAGCATTGACTGTGCGTCACGCATACCACCATCTGCACCTTTGGCGATCGCCCATGCTGCGGGGTCGTCGAGGGCTACTCCCTCTTTATTTGATATATATTGCAAATGCTTGGCGATTGTCTCGGTGGGTATCGGCCGAAGATCGAAGCGCTGGCATCGTGAAATAATGGTCGGGAGGATTTTGTTGGGCTCTGTGGTAGCAAAGATGAATTTTACGTGCTCAGGTGGCTCTTCGAGAGTTTTTAACAACGCATTGAAGGCTGCCGATGTTAGCATATGCACCTCGTCAATGTAGTAGATTTTGAATTTGCCTTGAGTCGGCGTGAACTGAACATTCTCGCGAATATCGCGTATGTTATCCACGCTATTGTTGGATGCTCCGTCAATCTCGATGACATCTAGAGAAGTTCCATTGCCAATTTCTTGGCATACGGGATCATCAGGATTAAAATCAATACTGGGACCTTCTGGGCAATTAAGAGCCTTTGCTAAAATACGTGCCGTGGTGGTTTTGCCTGTTCCTCGTGGACCTACAAACAACCATGCGTGAGCGAGCCTGTCGCGCTCGATGGCATTGCGAAGGGTGGAAATGACATGGTCTTGACCAAGTACGTCGGCAAACGTTCTTGGGCGGTATTTTCTGGCAAAAACCTGGTAGCTCACGGCGCACAATTTAGGGCGAGAGGAAAATTTATCAATGACGATCTGCTTGTCTTTTACACTATCTTCTCAGCGATTGCCGGGATTGAGGTTGATCTCTGTGTTTATGTCAGTTATGGCGTTTTTTGCGAATCAGTCGCCAATATACAAATGAGTAATTTTTCCCCTTTCCGAGATAAGATGGAATCTGCTGCAGTCACAGAGGCGGCAATCCGTGCGTTTGAACGTAATTATCAATCGTTGCTTCGCAATGAGAGCGGAATGATACCTGAAGATACCATCAAACCATGCGACGACTTGCCTCAGTCGAGTGATTTTTCACCTGATACTGGTGGCTACGACCCAGCATTGCTGGCACAAACAGTCGTTATCAAACTCAATGGAGGTCTGGGGACGAGCATGGGTTTGCAGAAAGCCAAGAGTTTGCTGCCAGTGAAAGGTGATTCCACTTTCCTCGATATTATCGCCAATCAGATTTTGCATCTGCGTAAGGAGACAGGGGCAAATGTTCGCTTCTTGCTCATGAATAGCTTCAGTACGAGTCGTGACACGCTCGAGCACATGGAGGCTTATGCAGATCAAGATTTATCAGGAGCGAAGAAAATCGAATTAATGCAAAATCAAATTCCGAAGATCGATGCTCAGACTCTAGAGCCCGTAGTTTGGCCTGAAAACGAATCTAGTGAATGGTGCCCGCCTGGTCACGGTGACCTCTATGCGGCCTTGTCAGGGAGTGGTTGGCTAGATACCTTGTTGGCTGATGGTGTTAAATACGCATTCGTCTCCAACTCTGACAATCTCGGTGCAGTATTAGATGCTGGTTTGCTGCAATACTTTGCAGAGACGGATAAACCTTTCCTGATGGAGGTGACCGAACGCACAGAGGCCGATAAAAAAGGAGGGCATTTGGCCGTGCTAATTGAGGGTGGTCAGCTGCTACTCAGAGAGGTTGCCCAATGTCCCACTGGAGATATCGATGAATTTCAAAATATTGGAAAGCATCGATACTTCAATACTAACAGCCTGTGGATAAGGTTAGATGCACTCAAAGATTTATTAGAGCAAGAAGGTGGTGTGCTGCCCTTGCCCATGATTCAGAACAAAAAAACGGTAGACCCGCGTGATGCGGATTCAACGCAGGTGTATCAACTCGAAACAGCAATGGGCGCTGCTATCGAGTCCTTTCAAGATTCTGCCGCTGTGTGTGTGCCAAGGTCGCGATTTGCCCCTGTGAAAACAACGTCCGATTTGTTTGCTATTCGGACAGATGCTTATGCCGAAGAAGACGATGGACGCATCAGTTTATCAGCAGTCAGAAATGGCAGGCCGCTAATTATAAACTTGAGCGACGAATACAAGCTGGTTGACAGCCTCGAGGGGCTTGGCGTGCCTTCGCTTATTGAGGCAGACAAACTCGCTGTTTCTGGTCCAGTAAGATTCTCTGATGGAGTAAAGATAGTGGGTGATGTGAGTTTCATCAACGAATCGGGAGAAACCAAATGGATTGCCAGTGGAACCTACAAGGATGAGCAGATTACACTCTAAAAAGTGCTAAGCGATCTTGATGATAAAGAATGTTCATCTTGAATTACTTATCTATGTCAGGGAGTATTGATTTTTTTATGTGGTTGCCAGACACTCATGATCCTTGCATGTCGAATTTATCATGACTGATTTTGCGAAACTAGAGATACCCGAAGACGGCTACGATGCCGTTATTTTTGACCTTGATGGGACCTTGGTTGATTCGATGCCAGCACACTTTGCAGCGTGGTGTGAGGCTCTGGCCAAACAAGATGTAGACTACGTTTTCCCCGAAGATGTTTTTTATGCCATGGGAGGCAGGCCAACTCATGATATTGTTGCTGAGCTCAATGGTGAGTTCGGGCTTCACATGGATGCTGAAGAAGTTGCCGTTGATAAGCGTAATGCCTTTCTCAAGCACCTTGACGATATTGTCAGGATTGACGAGGTGACTGATTTTGCTCTCAGCTTGCGCGGCAAATTTCCGTTGGCGATTGCCACGGGGGGGTCACGATTGGTCTCTGAAAAGGTTCTGCAGCAGGTAGGCATTAGCGATTTGTTTGATGAAGTTGTCACCGCCAATGATGTTGTGTGTGGTAAGCCAGCACCTGATATCTATATAGAGGCTGCGTCACGATTAGGAGTTGATCCATTGAGATGTTTGGCATTTGAGGATGCTGCTGCAGGAATGATGGCAGCACAATCTGCTGGTATGAGAGTGGTTTGTGTGCCAGCACCAGTGAGGGTGAAATGACACTCTGTCTCAAATTATGAGCCAAGAATCTCGAATCGCTCCAGCCAAAATCAACCTCAGTTTAAAGGTTCTGGGGAAGCGCGCGGATGGGTTTCACGAGATCGAAAGCCTGATGGTGCCACTGGCATCAGCTGATCTTGGCGATGTTATCCACTTCGAACCGGCAGACAGCTACGAGTTGTGTTGTGATTTGCCCGGTGTGCCACGGGATGAGTCAAATCTGATCACAATGGCAGTGCGCAAATTCGAGCAAGCAATGGGCAAGCCATGCTGCTGGCGCATTACTCTAGAAAAAAAAATCCCTCATGGCGCGGGTCTTGGGGGTGGAAGTAGTGATGCTGCCACCACCTTATTAACGCTCAACGAGCTTGAGGACGCAGGCTTTTCTAACGAGCAGCTGGCCGCGATGGGAGCGTCTTTCGGTTCAGATGTTCCATTTTTCATCTACCAGCAAGCATGCATGGTGAGGGGCAGGGGTGAGGTCATTGAGCCTATCCTCAGGCCTGATATTTCAAACCAAGCATTATTGTTGTTAAAACCAAGTTTTGGGGTTTCGACCCCGGATGCTTATCGTCATTGTCTGGATGCAGATGAGGTAGTAGGTGTTGAATACGCTGCGCAAAAGATGCCATGGGGCGATATTGTTAACGATCTTGAGAAGCCTGTGTTTTATAAGCATCGTTTTTTGGCAGAGATGAAGCTTTGGTTAATGGATCAAGCTGAAGTTGATGCTGCAATGATGTCAGGTTCTGGTTCCACCATGATGGCCTTTGTCAGTGATCCTAAATTATGCGGTGATGTGCTGGCACGCGCACGTCAGGAGCTTGACCCAAATTTATGGGGATGTAGTGTTTTAATTGCTTAAACGGTGAAGCACTCCGGTAAACATATACTTAAAAACGTATCGAGGTCTTTTTACCTTAGTATGCGGTTGTTGCCCAAAGCAATGCGTGAACCTGTGAGTTTGGCTTATCTGTTGGCCCGCGCCAGCGATACCTTGGCAGATACTGAGGGCTTGGATGCTGGGCTTAGGTTTGAAATGTTGCAGCGCTTTGGCGAGATTCTTGAGGGTGGAGAAAAGGCAGCATGGATCAATAAATTAACCAAGGAAGTGATTCCTTTCCAGAAGCATGAGGGCGAAAAATTGCTTTTAGAGATGATGGGAGATACATTCGAGTGGCTTGATGCGCTCACGTGCGAGCATGGTCGCAGTGCTATTTTAACAGTCATGAAGCACATCCTTCATGGCCAGAGTCTCGATATCCAGCGGTTTGAGCTTCAGCAATGGCACGTGCTACGAGATGATGCTGATCTGGAGGAATACTGCTTTCTTGTCGCTGGTTGTGTTGGTGAATTTTGGACGGAGATCGGCGACTTGGCATTGAATGAGTTTTCGTCTATCGATCTTGTTGATTTGAAGCAAATGGGGGTAAGTTATGGTAAGGGCTTACAATTGATTAATATTTTGCGAGATCTGCCTGCCGATTTGAGGCTAGGTAGATGCTATATACCGGGGGTAGATCCAAGTGACCGCGGAGCGGTCATGAGGGAGGCAACTCGATGGCGAAGCAAAGCCCGGGCTTATTTGTCTGAAGGGCAGGCGTATGCTTCGTCTTTGCGGTCTAGGAGAACCAAGGCAGCAACAGCCTTACCAGGACTCATCGGGGCAAGCACACTTGATCTTCTCGATCAGGCAAGCTGGGAAGAGCTTGATAATGGCATCAAGGTGCCACGCCGCGATGTTTACAGATTCATGTGGGAATCTTTTTTTGTTTAGAGACAGCACTTGCAGAATAGAGGGTTCTCTATTATCTATGTTGCGTGCAAACAATGGATTCAACGCAACAACTGCCCGATGCTCATGGGCACTTTGGGACCTACGGGGGCATGTTTGTGCCCGAAACTCTGATGGACCCCATGCAGGTGCTAGCCGCTGAGTATGAAAAAACGAAGGCTGACCCCGAATTTCAAAAAGAACTGGACTACCTGCTGAGGCAATACTGCGGGCGCCCTACTCCCTTGTATTATGCTGAGCGGTGGACCGAAAAGTTGGGGGGTGCTAAGATTTATCTGAAACGAGAGGATTTGCTGCACACAGGAGCACACAAAATCAATAATGCTATAGGCCAGATATTACTGGCTAAGCGCCTCGGGAAAAGTCGCATCATCGCGGAGACTGGAGCCGGTCAACACGGTGTTGCCACGGCTACTGTTTGTGCTCGCTTTGGCATGGAGTGCATTGTTTATATGGGTGCTGTCGACATGGAACGTCAGGCTCTCAACGTTGCACGTATGGAGTTGTTGGGTGCTAAGGTCGTACCTGTAACGGCTGGGCAGGCGACTCTCAAGGAGGCGGTTAACGAGGCGCTACGAGATTGGGTTTCGACAGTGGAGAACACGCACTACATTATCGGATCAGCCCTTGGAGCTCATCCTTTCCCCATGATGGTTAGAGATTTTCACCGTATCATCGGGGTGGAAGCGCGCGAACAGATTCTTGAGCAGGAAGGGCGTTTGCCTGATTTGCTCGTTGCCTGTGTTGGTGGAGGCTCAAATGCCATTGGTCTCTTTCACCCTTTTATTGGGGATGAAGAAGTCCGAATGATGGGGGTTGAGGCAGGAGGTGAGGGGATCAAACCTGAGCGTCATGCGGCTCGTTTTCAGGGTGGCAAGCTTGGGGTGCTGCAAGGATCCAAAACATGGTTGTTAGCTAATGACGATGGCCAAATTGAGCTCACACATTCAGTAAGTGCCGGCCTAGATTACGCCGCGGTTGGGCCAGAACACGCTTACCTTAAAGATATCGGCCGTGCCGAATACACCTATGCAACTGATGATGAGGCACTTGCTGCTTTCAAGGAATTGTCAGAGACTGAGGGGATTTTGCCAGCATTAGAATCGTCGCATGCTTTGGCGTATGTGTCAAAAACAGCACCGAATTTATCCAAGGATACCATCATCATTCTCAACTTGTCAGGTCGTGGTGACAAAGATGTCGAACAGGCTGCTAAGTATTTATTGAATAAGGATTTGGGCAAGTGATTGCGGTGAAGGAGGCTAATTTTACCAAACAATAAAATGTCCAGAACGATTGGTGTTATTGCGGGGTCCGGTATTTATCCTGAGGCATTTATCAATGCTGCTCGCAGTAAGTCTCCAGATACACGCTTGGTAATGGCCGCTTTTCACGGTGAAACCCGTGAGGAACTCGCCAGTGAGGTGGAAGTCGCAGATTGGTTTAGCGTCGGACAGCTAGGTAAAATGATTAAGTTTTTTAAAAAGCAGGGTGTCGATGAAGCTGTGATGGTTGGTCAAATTGCCCCCAAGAACCTTTTTGATTTGAGACCTGATGTAAGAACAATGTTATTGCTGGCTCGGACGAAAGAAAAAAATGCGGAATCTCTATTTGGCGGCATCGCTGACGAACTAGCCAAGGATGAAATTAC
>CBFHKM010000001.1:51299-54910 GCA_965656385.1 Oceaniferula sp. | reverse complement strand
CATCCCAAGCAGAACTCAACATCCCATTAACCGTGCCAGGATTCAAATACAGCTTATACTGAGGATTCCCACCTGTTGACTCATCCTTAACCGTAGGCGACCAAGGCACGCATTTTTGTGAACTGCTGCGGCCTCGCCCCCCCTTAAACGACAAATTTATTCCGCCGTCACCGCCACGAGAAACAAGCCCACCACGACCTACCTTGATATTATCGCCCTGCCAGAGAGACAACAACAAATCCTGTATAGCATTGATGCGCTCTGCACTAGCAACAGACCTAATATCCTGCCCACTTTCAACAGGGCTTAAAACTGAGAACCTATTAGACATAAACTATGGTTGTGTTGGGACTTTCTTATAAATATCAGGATTCCATCCACCGGGTGCGCTAAGCCTCCATACCTTGCGATGGGTTGCGCTACCTCCAATCGTCCCAGTGCTACTCATACCTAAATACAGCCAGTCACGATCATCAAAAGTTGGCGGTTGGAAACCAGCCCCTCCATCTTCAGGAATCTGTATCTCGACCTCTCCACCGACTTGATCTTGAGAAGTTTTTGTAACATACGTCTTTGACCAAGTTATATTGTTCATATCCACGTAAGACTCGACCCCTCCAAAAGAACGCCCCCCCACAGTTGGGTTTTTCAACCTGAAACGATCAAAAACCCCGACTGCATCATCATCTGTAATATTACCCTGGGCATCCACAAATACAGCACCATTCAAAGGAGCGCTTGGCACACCACCAATATCGGACTCGAAGTTGGCATGAGTCTCAATAGGCTCCTCACCCGTGCCAAATGACAATTCGTAAACCGGGTCGGGCAAACCTCCATCAGTATCCGCCCCTTTATACTCACACACACAAGTCCAAAACCCAGGCGTGAAACTGATAGTTCTTTTGGTGAACTTCAACCAAGTTGCAAAAGGGTGAGAATTCCCCTTGTCTGGAAATAAATTAAGAGATGCTGACTCTGCCTTAGCCTTGAACGTGCAAGTTGCAGTATGCTCCCCATACTTATTCATACGCACAACCCCTTTGCCCACGATAATCAACCCTGCCTGACCTTTATATACATTTGCCATAACTAATACCCTTAAATAGTTGCCTTATATATAACCTCATTCCACTTACCTGGCCCACTGAGCCTCCATGTCTTTCTGTGCCTTGCGCTATCACCACGAACTCCCGTGCTATTACAGCCAAGATACAACCAGTCCCTACCTTTGAACTTAGGAGCAGTGAACTCACTAGCACTATCCTCCGGGTCTTCGATGTTTACGAATGAACCCTCCAACCCTGACATCGTTCTAGTCACCCACGTTTTAGTCCAAGTAATATTATTCATATCCAAATATGAATCAACCCCACCAAACGACCTGTCTTTATCTGGATTCTTTATCAAGAACTTATCAAAAACACCAACATCATCATCCGTTGTCACATTACCCTCAGCATCCACAAAAACAGCCCCGTTCTTTGGGGCGCTTGGTTTACCTCCAATGTCAGACTCGAAATTGGGATGAGTCTCAATAGGCTCCGTGCCACTCCCGTAGTTTAATTCATATACAGGTGGAGTCCCCCCTTCATGATACACAGGCTTTATACCACGGTAATTGACCTTCACCTCCCAAATACCAGAATTCATTGTTACCGTGCGATCTTCAAACTTAAGATAACTTGCGTGAGGATGATTACCGCCGGTAGTAGAATTCTTATCTGGAACATCAGCCCAATTACCTGCCAAAACCTGCCAAACAACCATCCCATACTCCTCACCATAGATATCTTGCGTCACACTACCTGAGTGCTTAAGCCAAGGCTGATCTGACCCACCCCCATGCGAAGTAGCAACACCGGTAGTGTTAGCGAGAGGATTAAGATATGTTTCACCGGCCATTACCTATCAACATAATGTCAATGCCAAAACCTAAAACACATTCACAACATCCTCCTTCTCCTTATCACGTATATCCTTCAAAAGCTGCTCCATCTTTTCAAGTATCCTAGTGTTTGGGTCTTTACCGCTGACGCCACCACCGCCACCAATCTTGGCGAGACTACTTGCAACAACCGATCCGTTCCCCTCAGCCTTAAGCTTATCCATAGCCCTTTGTGCCTGGCCAACCTTAACATCACGATCCGCCATCTCATCAGCCTCATCCGCAGAGAAACCATCATCCCTAAACTTACGCCGTGACTCTTCACGAGTAACGTCATCCAAGTCTCTCTGCCTATCCTCCTCATTTCTGCCCGCCTCTTTAGTCTGACCCCGCGCCTTCAAAACCTCTGCCTCAAACCCCCCAACATCCTCAGCCTTAGTGCGATCACGAGACAACTCCTTATCTCGATCACTCTGCTCACGATTGAAATCCCTTTCACCCCTAAAAGTTTCCATGCCTTGTTCCACCAACCTATCTTGCTCACCCTTATCAGTAGTCAACTTTTCAGCCTCCTTCCTTAAACTTTTCTCCTTCTCATCATCAGCGGCCTCATCCTGATTTTTTCT
Source organism: Oceaniferula sp. (assembly GCA_965656385.1). Lineage (GTDB taxonomy): Bacteria > Verrucomicrobiota > Verrucomicrobiia > Verrucomicrobiales > Akkermansiaceae > Oceaniferula. The sequence continues at coordinate 52,396 of CBFHKM010000001.1, read as the reverse complement.
AGCATTCTCAACACCCTCCAAATCGCCGTCAGCTCTCGCCACCCGCTCCTGCAAAGCCCCCTGCTTACCCTTATTCACATTAACCAGGGACGCCTTTGCCTCAGCTACCGCTAATGCCAAAGAATCCTTCTTAGCCTGCAACACCTTTTTAGCAGACTCATACTCTCCGCCTACTATCTTACCCTGCTTATTAGCCAGATCGAGCTTCTCCCGCGCAAACTCCAACGACCTTTGCTCAGCCTCAAGACCCTTCAGCCTAAGACCCGCGATAGCAGCCTCACCATCTAGTTTATTAGTTGCTAAATCCTCAGACCTTTCATTCCCAGCATTCTTAGCCTCTATTTCCGCTTCGACCACCTTACTCTCATCCCCCTTTTCAGCCCTATCAGCAACCATCCTCTTCAACTTTAGCTGAGAATCCTCCAACTGTCGCTCATTCTCTATAAGCGGCTGCGACTTATCATCAAAAGGATCAACCTCCCGCTGACTAAACTTATCGCTTACATCACTGATAGCGTTCAGATCAGCCCTGGCCTTACCCGCCCTGCTTCTAGCCTCCGCCACCTTCTCTTGAAAGCCATCCTCGTCTTTATCCCCTGCCTCAGCGTCAACCAAAGCTTGATCAGCCGCGTTTGAATCAGCCTTTGCCTTCTTCAAAGACGTATATAGATTGATACTAGCTTTCAACCTTGCTATCTCCGAATCACTACCCAAACCGGACTCCGTTTGAGCAGCAACACCCGAATTAGCCTCAATCTCAGCAAGCTCCTGCCTCTTTTCATAAAGCTGATCACTAATAGCTATAGCATCCTGCATCTCAGAGTCATTAATCAAATCCGAAGTCTGTCCCATACCCAACCCCGACTTCACCATCCCACCAGTCGCCAAATCCAAAGCAGCCTCGCCCACAGAGTAACCAGCCGACTCCCTTTTAGCGTTATAATCAGATTCCAGCACCCCTATTTCAGATTTTAACTGAACCGCCCTTTCAGCTCCCTCCATGCCCAAATCTGCCTGAGTTGTCCGTGATAACCGCTCCGCTTCCATGTCAGCACGAGCAGCGTCAAAATCCTCCCTTTTCTTTACTGCCCGGTCAT
>CBFHKM010000001.1:49886-51289 GCA_965656385.1 Oceaniferula sp. | reverse complement strand
CATCCAATATCTGCACACGCTCATCAGCATCAGCATTATTAAGCTCATCAGCCTCCTTTATATCCTTAATATTTTCACCAGCCTGGAAATCTCTCTCCTCCTGGTCAGCCTCCGGCTTATCCCTCTTCAAAACCTCCGCATTCAGCGCCTTGGTTGCTTGAATCTCCCTCTTAATCGCCGCAATCTTATTTGCAGCCACCTCAGCTCTTACCGTATCGCCATCCCGAATAGCCTTGGCCTCCTCGCGGTAAGCGTCACCAAGCGCCCCCAAAGCCCTTACCTCCTGTTTACGCTTATCATTCACAGACTGTATAGCGTTCCTTTGTGCCTTCAAACCACTAATCACAGCATCACCTGCCGCCTTATACTGCCTCAGAGCCTCCGCCGCTTTTGCTGCACTATTCGCCGTGTGCAATAAATAGGCCCCCACACTAAGAAGAGCCGCAGCAAAAAGAAAAAGGGGATTCGTAAGTAGCGCAATCGTCATAAGTCTTAAAGACGTAATTACAAAACCAATCGCCACCCTTAACCCCTTCAAAGCCAAAGAAAACACACCAGTAGACGTAGCCGCCAAATTTGTCTTAGCTGACGCAACCACCTGTGCCGCCGCCAGCTTCAGTTGCGCCGCAGCCGCCCCAAAAGCCCCCTTCGTCAAAGCCGAGTAAGCCAAGCCTAATCGAGCCTGTGCTAAAGCGAGCCGCTTAGTCACCACCCCATTGACTATTTTAACCCCTGTATCAGCCGCCATCGCAGTCATCTGCTGCGCAGTCGCCCTGGTCACCGCCCTAACACCCAACAAAAACTTAAGGATCGACCCACCCGCAGCCAACAAAACCGCAGCGTTGAACACAATAAAAGCATTCGCAGCGAACTTAATTACATTTCCAAGCACCTCCCCACCAGTAGCCGCCGTAGCCATCTTAGCCTTCAACCCTGCAAAGAAATTACTAATAGAGCCAAGCTGTTCACCAAGATACTCGAGTGCGGGAGCCATAGCCTCCCACGCCTTCGTCGTTGCCTTAACAGTTTCCTTCTCGCCCTTCATGAAGCCCTTTGCAAATCCTGCCTGAGCCAGCTCCCTAGTATCATCTAAAGTAGACTGCAATCCCTCAAGCTCAGCAGACAAATCCTTCATCGCACCCTTATTTCGAGCCAACTCACTCTCAACCATTTGCCAAACCTTAAGACCACTAACATTAGCCGCCTGCATCGACTCGATAGCATTCCTTGTCTGACCAGATATCAAGCCCAACTCTTGTAACCTCATCGAAGCCTCACCGACAGGACGACCACTCAACAAACCATCATACAGCCTACCAATCGACCTTGCCGTTTGATCAATGCCCACACCTGCCACCGCAGCAGAATCACCAACCAACTGCATCCCCTGCTTAGTAGCCAAC
>CBFHKM010000001.1:36659-49788 GCA_965656385.1 Oceaniferula sp. | reverse complement strand
AGCGCAGCAGAAGCCCCGGCAATCATCCCCATAGGGCCTAATACCCTAGTTATAAAAATACCTTCCAAGCCACCCCACGCCGCCTGCGCCTTTGTTGCCCCCGAAGCCAACAAAATCATTGGCTCAGCCAAGTCCCCAGCGAAATCAAGCCAATTAGCCCTCAGCTTCCTAATTCCCGACTGAGCCTTTGAAAGCCCCTTAGTCTTGATGTCTACTTCCGCTTCAATCCGCTCTTTCTTCGCCATAACCACAGCGGCATGTCAAAGCTAGTCAACACCCTGCTCAGCCTTAGCCTTCTCAGCAGCCTCCTCCGCTAACTTTTGCTGCTTAATGTGATACTCGAACTCCTCGTCATGCTCGGACTTGATCTTCATATCAACGCCACGCATACGATAAACTCCAGCTATATACCACTCCACCTCACCAACACCAAGATTCCAAACAACATCAGGTGACCACCCAGTAGCCCTTATCACAGCGCAGACCTGCTCCATAACACTGGGAAACTCCTGGTAATTCTTAGCACCCTCATCGCCCTCTTTTTCGCCCCCACCATGCACAGCAGGCCCACAGACATAATCCTCTATATAATTATGCCACTTAGCCCCCTCCCGCTCAACATTAAGAGAAAAACAACGCAGAGCAAACCACCACCCACTCAGATTAAACCATGACCCCACACCATTCTCAACCAGCTCATGCACTTTCCCATAAGGCGAGCTACACACTCGACTTGCCAGCTCCAAGTCGATTGCTGTTATCTCGCCCCCAACGACCAAGGGACTACGCAAAGTCTCCAACCAAAACCTATGATACACAGTGAACTTATTGAGCTTCCGACCCATAACCCTGTGTGTTGAATGTGCAAACGCCTCATAAAAACGCTCCCCATTTGTTCTATGCTTTTCTATATAACCTTCACCCACAAATACCCTCCCCATGTCAAACAAGCACAAAAAATGGCCAGACCCAATAAGAGCCTGGCCACCTATAATAAAACCTACAACGCTTACGAGCCACCGTAAACAATCGCTGTGCCTCCCGAAGTGATTAGATCGTGTTGTTCACCGGTCAACTCCCCCTTTTGATAATCCTTGTTGGACGCATCTAAACTACGCCCAGAAATAACATAATACTTAGAATCATACGTAAATGATACCGCATCATTAAACAAAGTCGAATCTGTAACATACCCAGTCATTGTGAATTGGCGCTTATCAGGAGCGATAGCCATCGCAGCCACCGTGCCATCGAGGGCCTCGGCTTTAGCGATATACTCCGCGCTTCCCGAAAGTTTCAACTCCTGCGGCTGCATTCCAACAGCCCCCGCGATTGCTAAAATTCCCGTTGAGTCAGCCTCCCAACCAAACTTAATGGTTGCATCATTCGTGTGTTTAGTGATAGCCATAATATTTTTTTATTTGAAATGATTGATACAAGATACTTTAAGACCCAACCGGAATCCCGTCATACTGCTCGCCAGTAACCTCGCCCTTCATGAATTCCTTTGAGGAATAATCAATGTTGCGACCAGTGATAATGTAGAAGTTACCATCAAAGGTGAAATCCTCAGCATCATTAAATGCCGTTTGATTGATCACATAACCAGTCAAAGTAAACGTCCTAGCATCAGCCGCAGTAACCATCGCTATAGTCAAACCCTCCTCATCCTCTGCCTTAGCCACATACTCAGCTGCCCCTTGAGTCTTAAGCTCCATAGGCTTCATGCCAATAGACGTAGCTATGCCTGTCCCAGAACCGTCAAAACCAAACACATAGGTAGTGTCTCCTTTTTTTGTAATCGCCATACCCACCCACTACATGTCAACGATGCTAATTGCCGCGCCCGCAACCAGCTCTGATGACAAACACATCCCCAAACACATCATCCTCTGCATTGATCGCGTCCTCAACCTCATCGACATAAAACCCATGAAGCTCAACATTCCTTTTCAAATCGACTCCGCATTTTGGCATATCATCAAGAGCAACCTCAATAGAAGCCACACGCTCATCATGCTCGGCACTCGTGCTGTCAGCCACTTCACTTACATGCACCACCCTCATGTCAGCATAATAAGCACTTGAATCAGGCGTGACCCTCTCCAGTCTTTTTACCACAACAACCGTAAAAGGAGGAGCTACAGCACCATCTCTGCGTCCTGCATAAACCTCATGCCCTACCCGGCCACCAAGCTCATCTGCAAAAGCGCAAGCCAGCGAATCTTTTATCTGCCTACTCACACTACAAATTTAAAGGCTTCTTAAAAACGACCCCACCCCGAACATCCCCAGAAGTATCCTTCCCCAGAGCCATCGCTAAACTTTCCTCCGCATCCGTATCATACACAGAAGGACTCACGCTACCCCCTAAGTCATCACCTTGCGATAGAGTCTTCTCAACATCAACCCGCCTCCTCGTCAAAGCACGCCTTATCATACGTAGCCGGGACATAATCCCACGACTCTCAATCCTTGTTGTTACCTCTAGCATCCAAACATCACACCGTGTCAAACAAAGCCTACTTGAGCCTACTGAAACACAAAACACCCTTAGCCTCCATACGCTTCCATATAGCAACAACCCCCACCTGCTTTGACCTAGCAGTAGACGACCACCTACCATCGCTTACATACTTGCCAGGCTTCTCGATTGTCGTCTTAGCATACAAATAAGGACTAGGAGTATCCCTGTGATACCGCCAATAACCAGTCCCGTTATACATCTGAACCCCCCACAGGCTATCGAACAGATAAGCCCAACGCTTACCCCCCATATTATCATAAGCCAGAGCATCCTTAGCCGAATACTCCCAAGTAAAAGGAGGCCTGCCTGTTTTTGGCCGCCCCCTGGGTATCCACCTTGTCCTATATGCCAAACTACCACCGCAATGCAGATGCTCACGGAAAGAACCACCACTCTCCATATTGTGCAAACTCGCAATGACATACCAAGGAACGCCAGTTGACCTATCTACCTCAACATAACGAGACTTATACAGCATAATACGCCGCACCACCTTATCCACCTTAGGACGATGCTGAGGCAAGACCCTGGCACTTAGCCAGCGCTGCACCCTTAAGTCCCCCTCACGCTCATAAGCAGATACGGAACAACAAAAGCAAAAAGCCCCTGCAACTAAAGCAACGAAGAAACGCATAGCAAGCTCACAGCATAAGAGATCAGAGTAGCGAACCAGTAATGCACCAAAGCCGGGGTAATATTACCCATAAGAACAGCCTTACGTATCGCCCCACTTTCAGCAAGCTCAGCCGCCTCAGCGAAAACCAAAAGCCTGACCACGGGAGCTAGGACAACCACAGTCAAAATAAGCACCGCCGCATAGACAAGCTCCGCAAAAGGCGTATCAGACAATCCTGTATATTTAGCAATAACGATAGCCAGCAACGAAATAGCAACCCCCTTACTCCACAACAAAGAAGCCGCAGTTTTTATATTTTTAATCATACTCATAAGTTTAAATAACCGTTCTTAACCAAGTAAAGTGTCAACACATAGAGCTGACCCGCCACCAAAGACATCACCACAAAGTAATGCAAAATCCTCATCAACCTACTGTCACGAAATGAATCCTTAGACGGAGCGATAAAAGCACGCAAGTGACAGTAAGCCGCAGCAATACCAAAACCCTGCCTAAAAACCAAATTACTATAAACCCCATTCACATTCAGAACATCAGCCATTGGAAGGCCCAAATAATGAAATGACCAAGGAAACCCCCAATAGAAACTATCGAAAAAACCACCTATAAAACCTAGAATAATTCCCAACACCATCCACCACATAGGAGTTCCTTTAGAACAGCCTAAAAAAGCCGGGACAGACTCATAAATAACCAAAAACGCTAATACCAGCAAAGGCACAGTAAACGCCAATGACTGCAACTCAACAAAAGTCCTGTAATCACCCGATGCAAATAAAACCACCTTACCTCCTATCGTCCCTTTCGAGCAAAATATCAACCCTAGCCCGGATAGCCCCCACATCCTGCTGTATTTGCTGAATATCTTGCTTCATTGGCTCAGTCTGCCGAATGATTTTAACCTCAATCTCAGACTCTATCATATGTATATTACTCTCCTTATGCTCAACTACAGCCTCCTTAATACCCCCAATCAACACCTCTGACCCAGGATGATAAGGAGCCTCATGGTGCTTTGTGACTACATGAATAAGGCTAAACGACTTCCAGACAATCACAGCCGCCCCCACACATGCCCCAAGCACATAAAACCACCCCTGCAAAGTCACCGGACGAGCAACCTTTATACCTACAGGTTGCCTACCTACCTCCTTTACCGTTGCCTCTACAACCTCTCTAATTTGCGCACTATCCATCATCATAATAAAACCCCCTTAATTTTGACCACCACAAGAAAAACCAACACCCCAAAAGCCGTAAACACGACCCACCTATACTTTGTAAGCCTCAAATACTTCCTCTCGTAGCGATTAGCCTCCTCTTGCCACCGTGCGCCCACCTCACGCAGTCTTTCTTTCTCAACCTCACTCAAATCACTCGCCCTTCGAGCATGCTCCACCTCCACCTGGGCAACCCTCAGTGCATCGCGCTGCTTGATTAGCACCTCATCAGCCCTGGCCAGCCCCACCCTCAGCACAGCTACGTCGGGACTAGGCTTCTCCGCCTCACCCCTAGCCTCGCGCACAGCCGCATGCGCCTCAACAGCCAACCCAGCAACCTCATCAACCTGCTTTCTGACAGTAGCCACATCGACCCTCTCAGACACAGGAACAGCAACCGCAGGCATCCTTTGCACCCCACAACTGCAAAAAGCAAAAGCAGTAATAAACGCGCCAAAAACAAAGCGCACAACAAACCTGACTGGCGACCTTCTCATAATTACAAAGCGATCAGATATAAGACAGTATAGATAATGATCGTGGCTCCGCAGAGCCAGATCATATCCGCGTGACTATCCATGACAGGCCTAGTCAATAGTCACTGTTCCGTCAGCCGCAGTAGTAGTGGCTGGTTTAGCAATCACCTTAGCCATGATTGCATCAAGATCAGCTTGCTTACGACCCGTTAAAGTTGTGTTGAAGTAGGCAATGATGTCTTCGTTTAGCTGAAATATCTCACCAGCGTCAGTTCCGAGTTCTGCTAACACAGCGGCGGGGTCTTCACTTGACCAGATCAAATCCCAGCCGTGATTCCAGCTTTGGATTAGTTGGTATGCCATTTGTGCGGTGGCTCTCTTCACCTGACGAGCTGAACGCTCGGCTGGAGTGAGAACTGGTTGTGTCTGGTTGTCTAATATACTCATGTTGTTGTTGTTTTATTGTTGTTGTTATTGTCTCCAAAACTCGAGATTTGTTAGCGTAGAGCAAAATTCTTGCCCAAGAACTTGCTGTGCATCATAGATCACAGGTTTTACTTCCTTGCGTATTGTGTGCAGATCAAGACCATGAACAGAATCGTCCTCGTGTGTAGATTGCTCCACATTATTAAAATCATGCTTCGGAACTTCCATACCTAGAAACTTCCAAACATCATTCATCACAGCCCCAGGACTACTGGTAAGTTGATCAAACTCAACAAGCATAAGACGATCAGATAGCCCGCGCTGCAATACATCCTTCAGCCTGTTATAAGCCAACCCAAGCACACCATCTTTAGCTAACACCTTTTGCGCCCTACCTTGCACTGTCTGCGCATCAATGTAATCTCCCGAATCCTGATTGCGATGCGCTGATTTACGATGAAGTTTCTCCATGCTTGCAACAATAGATGCTATGTCTCTGACAGGCACAATTACCTTAGCTTGTTTGCCTAAAGCAAACTCAGCCAATTCCAGTAAGCTAGTCCAACCTCTGCCCTTGTCGATGACAACAGGCTTATCAGTATCGTGGTAAGCATGAATCATGGCGTGTAGCACACGCTGTAGATTCTTATCATCTGCTAAATCCTTAGCCGCCTTATGTTCAAGCCACTGGTTCCATGAATTGCGAATAACAAATAAAGATTCATGACACGCACTTGTAGGCGTAGTGTGAACTTCTGGGTGCTGAGCTAGTAAGTTGCAAAGCAAAGTAGACCCGCTACGTGGCAATCCACAGACAAAATGAATTTGTTTTTCCATTATACAATTTTAAGAGTGCCACCGTCATTCCAAACGCTTCCGCTTGGAAGTCCTGTTGCTGAAGTTGGAATAGATTTGATGGACAGGTTGCTTACAAAGGTGCAATCGCCCCTGTCTGCGGTAATATTTTTTCCAGCTATAATTACGTCCTCAAAGTTAGAGGTATTATTATCCGACCCGCCAACAATAGCGCACCTATAACTACTGCTGGTTACAGTATTAGACTGACCGCCTAATATTACACCTCCAGTGGAACCAGATGTTCCTGCTGCCACAGAATTATATCTCCCACTAAGAGTGGCGCTATAATCGCCACTTACTGTGTTACTAAAACCTCCACCTATAAAGGAATAAACGCCACCGTAAGTTGAAATAGTATTGGAACCGCCACCAGCAATAACTCCACCACCCCACCAGCCGTCTGCCGTATTACCCCATCCCCCGATACAGGCAGCGGAATAACCACTCGCTATGTTGGACGTTCCCATTGCAAATGCGTAATTGCCAGATGCAGTGTTGTTATAACCGCCAGCTACTGTAGATTGAACACCAGATGCGGTGTTATCAATTCCACCACAAATTACTGACTCAATACCAGATGCTACCTGCGTGGTAAGCTGTCTATTTGTTTGAAGGTCAACACTATTAGATCCTCTAGCATTACCAACTGCGAATGGGCCTTCATCAGCAGCCCTAATGTTAAAAGTGATTGGATCTTGAACAGTGCCACCACCGCCACCACCAGCAGCTTGCCATGTACCTACTCCATTTGCATCCGTAGTAAGGACATCTCCTGCACTTGCCCCCGTTGGCATTTTGAATCCCGCCCCCACATTAAGGTTAGGAACAAAGGCTGTATCAGAAGCATCGGTTATAATATTTTGACCACCTATTACAACTGATCTGTGATGATTAGTATGTATCGTGTTTGTATTACCGCCAATTATGACCGCTTGCTGTGCGCTTTCGATAATGTTTGTGTCTCCACCTAACACAGATGAATGTGCGCTTGCTACAGATGCCGTTCCCTGTGAGGATAATCCTACAACGCTGTTAATTGTCCCGATAGCACTTGTATATTTCGTGTTAAGAGTTGTGTCCGTAGAACCTAAACCTTCCGATTCTTGACCAAGCACAATTTGAGTGAAGCCTCCAAAAGTAGAACTATCGTTTCCACTGATTTGATTTGACCGCCCCCCATAACTTACAGAGCGATTCCCGCTTACTACGTTTGCAACTCCACCAATAGAGCAAGCTTGGTTGCCAGTTGCTGAGTTGTCATTAACTGCATTGGTTGGGTGTAATGTTTGGATTCTGCCGACACTAATATCATTGAGCGTGGTTGCCCCGTTGTCTGTGACTGAATCCAAAGTCTGATCAGTAGCGTTTACCACTGGGTTAATTGGATCAGTGTTATCAATGGTTACATTAGTCCCCCCAACAACAGAGTCTACTTGACCACCGCTACCAGGAGCGCCATCAGCTCCGTCAGCTCCATCTGCGCCTGCTGGGCCTTGCGCTCCATCCGCACCATCTTGACCATCTACACCTGCTTGGCCTTGCAACCCTTGAGCGCCATCTGAACCAGGCGCACCATCTGTGCCATTCACTCCATCTGTGCCATTCACTCCATCTGCACCCGCCGGGCCTTGCAACCCTTGAGCGCCATCAGAGCCATCAGAGCCATCTGCACCCGCTGGGCCTTGCAACCCTTGAGCGCCATCAGAGCCATCAGAGCCATCAGAGCCATCTGCACCCGCTGGGCCTTGTAACCCTTGAGCGCCATCAGCGCCATCTGCACCCGCTGGGCCTTGCAACCCTTGAGCGCCATCTGCTCCATCCGCGCCATCCGCCCCCGGAGCGCCATCAGCGCCATTCACTCCATCTGCACCCGCTGGGCCTTGCAACCCTTGAGCGCCATCAGAGCCATCTGCACCCGGAGCGCCATCAGCGCCATCAGCACCCGCTGGGCCTTGTAACCCTTGAGCGCCATCTGCGCCATCTGCGCCATCCGCGCCATCCGCCCCTGGAGCGCCATCCGCACCAGCTGGCCCCTGAATACCTTCGAGATCATCCAAGTTGATAGGTTCTGTAACCGTAATATTGCTAGTCAGATTAGAAACTGACGATGCCGTAGGGTAAGCAGGAAGCCCGCTAGTAGGTACACCCTCATCACCCTTGATTACATCATTATAAACACGAGCCACAACCGTATCAGACGACATCCAACTATTCCCACCATCCTCTGACCACGTTACCTCCATCATCAAATCAACATACTTACCATCATCGCTAGTTTGATTGTTACCACTGCCAAGCAAGGCACTTAACTCCAGAGTATTCAGGTTAAGATTACACACATAATCCTTATCACCCACACTACCCAATGTCCATGTATCCTGCCATACAATAGGGTCGGAATCATACTCTCCAACAACCTTTAGTGCAAAAGCAAGCTGAGGGCTACCGCCAAGTAGGTCTTGGCTAACACCCCTATAAAAACCCAGGCTCAACTCAGATGAATCACCCCTCTTGAACTCGACTAAATCAACCCGTGAATTCATCGAGGGACGAGCAACAAAGCGCCCTAAGTCTAAATCAATGTGTAAACGCATACACATCGCACACTGTCAACGCCCCTATTAACAAAGGATTTGCGAGGATTCCCCCTATTTAAGCCCCAGGAACTCTACCTCCCCAGCTACTCACCGGGCCACACAGTATCTCCCAACCACCACCGCCTAAATCCTGGCGTTTCAAAACCCTTCCCTTACGAAAATCAGCCTCCACCAGAGTCCCCTTCTCTACGGCCTCACCAACCTCCTTCTTCACGTAAACGCTAAACGTGACCAAATCCCTTCGCCCACCTGCACTTTGAACATGATCATCCATAACATCTGTTACAACGCCAAGCGCCTCCACACCCCCAAGGTAAACGACATCACCCATCTCATCAAGCTCCGCATCAACGCTCAACATCATGCCATCATCGAACCTACTCATAACACAGCGCTACATGTCAATAGACAGGCACAAAAAAAGAGGAGCCACCCCCCACGGGCGACTCCTCTCACGCTATGAAAAAGGCAGCTCCCTCCCCAGAAGAGAGCTACCACTACAAATTATGCAAAGTTAGTCTTAACCAGCTCGCCTGAGTTCGTGTTCACAAGCTTTTCAGCAGAGTTAGAACGAACACGCAGCATGTCGCTACGGCGCTTTGAGTCACGGTAAGTTTCAGTTGCAAACAGACCACTAGGACAATCAGCCTCCCAAGTGAGAGTGCGGCCTACGCCACCATTGTCGAAATCGCCGCCTTGCACGTTACCAACCCAAATATGGGAAGTTCCCCAAACTGAAGAAATACTTGCGCTCTTGCCTTTGCCAGTATCATGATGACCTTTAGCAATCATGATGTTCTGTAGGTCAAAAACCTCAGCCAAGTTTTCCTTAGTGAGCTGCTTACGACCACTTGAGTCAGTCAGCTTACCCCATACATATGCTTGCATCTGCTTGGAGCGCTTAAGGTAATTCCAGAGCTTGAGGCTCATCACCATAGTATTGGCAACCTCACCGCGAGAGATAACTGCTTCACAAGCAGCCTCGATGTCATAAGGAGCATCAACAGTGTCGATGTTTGCCTCCGTATAAGCAACCTTAGCGTCCTGCTTGCTGAAATTAGACTCGTTCATAAGAAGGCCTGCTGCGGTGATCTCAAAATCGAGAGCTACTGCACGACGAACCAACTTACCGGTAAGCTTCTCAAGCGAGAAGAAACTGCTCATCTCTGACGCCTTAGTGTCGTCGATGCGCTCCTCAAGACCACGATCTTTACAGTCGTAAGTATCCCAGCCGTGCTGGCGAGTGATCTCATTGTAACTTCCTGTGCTATTACGCTCCGTAGTATCACGGCGCATTAGCTTACCTTCAGCGATGTCTAAGCGAGGATAACGTCCTGCGCGTGACTTGACGCTACGAACAGGGAAAATCTTCTGTGCTAGAAAATAGTCATCTGCCTTGTGTGCCTGCTCCAGAAATGCTGTGATTTCTGGTCGGCTTACTTCCTGTGTTGAATACATATTATTATAATCCTTTCTTTGTTATTTTTGATTAGTAGTAAATGACACGGATTTCAGCGTCAGATTCCGCTACTGCCTCGGTAGCAACGCCAATGGCGGAACCGGTTGATAGCTTTTTGATCTTGCCATCTGCACCGCCCTCGATCTCGTCACCTACAGCGATAGCTGCGGCACTTGATGTAGTAGCGTTGTGGATGCCAACCGACTTGCTTTGAACTGCTGCCTGGTCACGATTAAGATCGCCTTGCAGAGTTGTACCAATGTGGGCATCAGTTGCCCCTGCATACTCGACCCCATCTGCGCCCATCTTTACGCGGCGAAACGGCTCTAGCTCCCCATTGCTGGGAATTGAAAATACTGGATTAGTGTTCATAATTTTATTTGTTGTTAATATTAGAGGATTCCACCAATTTCGGAAAGGTGCTGTGTGTAGCGGCCTTCATCTTCACCGATAGCTAGAGTAATTGCCTCAGTAGGCTCTTTACCACCAGCTTCCAGCTCATGACAACGCGCTTGGAAATCGGTCAACTCAAGGCCCTGGCTATTCTTGCCTGGAAGAATAACACTAAGAGCATCGTCTTCAGAACCAGCAGAAAACTCGATGTCACCACCATTGAGATCGTGAAGAGCAGCAGCCATTGCATCATTCTCAGCTACGAGTTGCTTGTTGAGAGCGCAAAGATCATGAACACGTTGCTCATGCTCCTCAAACTGCTTCTCCTCAGCAACATCCTGTGCCTCCTGGGACAGTTCGGCCAATCTTGACTCGAAGTATTGAATAGGATCAACGCCTGATTCATCAGACAGATCGTGCTGGCTTTCACCAACTTCTTGCTCAGCGAAAGCGACCTCTTCAGCTTCGACAGCTTCGGAAACCTCTTGTTGGAATTCCTCAAGCGGAACCAGCCGGTCGCTGATCTGCGTGAGAGCATCCATAACATCGCCGAGATCAACTGTTTTTTCGCCACTTGTGGGCGCGTTTTTAGTTTCGGACATATCCCTATCTGTAGTGTCAACTTCGTGACCTCCTAAATGCGGCCCCTCCTCAAAAAGACCATCAGGGTTAGCCGCAGGTGTGGCTACCAGGTCAACACTGGGAAGCTCCTCACAACGTGCAAAAGCCTTACCGCTTTTAACCTCACTCTTTCCACGGAAGGAAGCACTGAGGCCGACACCCTTCGGCATCTTCTCAGCAATCTCCATAGCATGATTGAATCTTTCATGAGCCTTCAGAAGCACCCAGTCAGCCTTAAGCTTATTCCCTTCGATTCCAAAGTTGCACAAATAACCATTTACAGCATCCGCACCTGTTCGATGATTCCATTTCACAGGCACTTGTATCATCGTATTACCGACCTCCTGCATTTGCTCCAACGTCTTCATGTCTGTATGAAGACTCTCCCCAGTCTTTAGCTTGTGACCCCTGGCTTCAACACCAGCAGTAATAACACTCACATCACGTATTACCCCCTCATGCTTATCCACCTTACCTTCTAACGGCAAAAACTCAAAATCGTAACTATCCATAATGAACAACGCCGCATGTCAACATGTGACATACGGCGTGCCGGGTGAAGAGCATCAGCTCAAACCCTATGTGGTGGAGGGAGCGTTAAAAATTATTCATCCTCATCAACAGACTCGTCTTGGACACCCTTAGTGGAAGTAACCACTTCCCCATTGGCACTAATGCCATCAATACCACCGCTACTGTTTTTACGCCAACAAACAGCCACAAGCTTCTCAGCAACAGCCTTGCTAGGCACTGCTTCTTCCTTCTTTTTACTATTTTTTTTGCTCATAAAAACTAAGAACCTGCAATTTTTCTCACAGCACGAGAAACACCATAACCAAACCTAGCGCTACGCTTATCACCTTTGCCCATAGCATAAAGTCCCGCAGCACCACCTGCAACTCCAGCCGCCGCTCCGATAACACTACGCCGAAGTTTCCGTTTGCGTGGCATGTGAGCCGCACGGAAGTCATCAACTCCCGCAACGCTCCCGCCTTGCACATAACGTCCTTCTGGATCGCGTGATCGAGCAGCAAACTGAGAAAGCTGATCATCAATAACAACGCTAAGCCTGGTCAACTCGTCATTCATAAGATTAGTAATCGCGCTAATCAGCTTGCGTGACCTCACGGTATTTACGAGTAGCTTCCTTGCCTGAATTGCCTTTTATACCCCCGGCTATAGCACCGCCGTAAAGACCAGCAACACCACCTATAAGCCCCGCCTTACCTGCGCGACTAGCTACGCCACTCTTACGCAACCTCCTCATCGTCTTCCCAAGACCACGCTTCTTGATAGACATAGCACCCAGAACGGCAGCACCTAAACCAGCACCAACAGCCGCTCCTTTAGCTGCACCCTTACCTGTCTCCTTCAAGCCGTGCTTATACATCGTGCCGTAAGCCTTTAACTTCTTACCTTTTGGAGCTTTCATAGCTGCCATAGTAGGGGAGCCAATAACGACTCTGCTGATACGATCATCATTATCTGCAAACTCATGTAGCTGACCATCAATCAACTCATCCAACTCTCTCAGTCTTGTATTATCATCCATATCTTGTTGTGCTAAAAAATTACGTAATCTTCTACTTGCCACGATAAGCCTTCCCTGGATCAGCGTATTGATTTACTATCTTAAACCTGTCGTTTTTCTTCATCATCCGATCAAGTGAGTTCCCGGTCTTGTAAAGCATCTTATTATTACTTGCCCTCAAATTCTCTCCAGATGGCTTCAGCTTTTTTCTTAAAGCAGCACTAACACGCTGCAAACGCTTTTGACCCATTGACCCAAACTCTTGCAGCCGATCATCAATCAGAGCATCTAACTCAGATAACTTTGTATTTCTATCCATGTTTAATTACATTAAAAGATTACGTAATCTTTGGCAAAGCCTAGCGAGAAACACGAACACCACGT
>CBFHKM010000001.1:31739-36564 GCA_965656385.1 Oceaniferula sp. | reverse complement strand
ACGTAGCAAACCCTTACGTGCTTTTTTCAGATTGTTTTTCCAATCATAACCCATACCCACTTTGCGACGAGCATTATAGGCCATGTTATCAGCTTGAGTCCCCTTCATCTTTGCCCAGTCCTTCATCGACTCACCTCCACGCTTAGCCTTAACAGCACTATTGGCCAAGGTTCCTGCACCAGCCAAGCCAGCGACACCAACAGCACCAGCCGCTATCTTCTTTTTATCAATATCGTCATCCTGGTAACCACCACGAAACTCATGCAAGCACCCGTCCATTAACTCATCCAACTCATGAAAAATATTATCGCTCATAACACACTTCTACTTGTCAACCCTTACCCCAGCGTCCCTGCATAGGAAGGTAGGCAGGAGCCGGTTTCCCACCGGCTTCACCCTCATGTCGGCTTCTTAATTATTAAGCTCAGATGAGTGGATGAATTGTTCCTGCCAAATCTAATTACGCGATCCGGAAACCATCCCTTCGCTTTTTCCAGTCAGGCCTCAGATCAGGACGCTTGCGAGGCTTTACGTTCCTCTTACCGCTACCAGCAATAGGCCCACGGCCAGCCCCGGTTGTCACAGTTTTCGGTAACGTCTTATTTTTGCGCACCCCATTCTTAACAGCACGATTCACAGAAGAGTTCCGCCCCGCTATCCTATAACCAGCAACTCCCCCAGCCAATAAAGCAGCAGCAACCCCCGCCTTCCAAAGCTTACTTTGATTTTCCTTCTTTTCGTGCCAGCTTTTTTCACGGCGATTGCGCCTTTTGCTACCAGGAGCAAACACCCTGGCACTACGTCCACGAGGATCACGAACATCCCAACCCGCTAGGCGTGCAGCATTAAGCTCCATCAACTCAGCCCGTGATCCAAACCCGCGCTTTGCCACCCTGCCAGAATCGTTATAATTGATATAATTCCAAGTCGCTTGATCCGACTCAGCTTTTTTGTAACGAAGCTTATCACGAAATGGCTTATCCTTAGCCTTTATACTCCGTGCAAGAGTCTCCCTTTTCATGAAAGGAACATCCTTTATATCGCGCATCTTCTTTTTCATCAGCTTCTCCTTAGCCTTAGCCACACGCATAATCCTCATCGTAGTAGCACTACCCAACTCAGTCGCCTCGCCTGCGTCATTGAGATAACGGCTTGCCGTGCGCCCCACTTTATTTAGCAACCCCTTCTTCGCCCAATATGCCCGTGTCCTGACACTACGATCCACCGTAGCGGCATTTTGACCATAATACCCACCTAATACCTTCTTGAGTCCCTTATTGACTGTCTTATTCTTAGTCTTTAACCTGGGGTTTTTCTTAAGAGCCACATTATAGCCCAACACCGCCGCACCGCCAGCTCCCGCCGAAGCCGCATTTTTGACATAAGACTTCTCCCACTCACGCTTCTTTTTGCGACCAGCAGCATCACGCCTGCGCTCTTTCCCAGCAGCTACATCTTTAATGTCCCTGGCAAACCTTCCAGCCCTACCAGTATTACGAGCAACTTTTTTTCCTTTATTGATTGCCGTTTTCAGCACTTGCGGGTCACTCCAGCTAACATCTTTAATACTTACCTTCCTCCCTAAGTGATCACGCTTATAAACCTTTTGCTTACCACGAAAAGCTGCCATCGAATCAGCGTATTGATTTGTTTTTTCATCCCTTAACTGCCCCCTCTTTCCAAACTCATGAGCCTCAAACAACTTCAACTTGCGCTTCTTCACCAATGCTCTACCAATCCTCGACATAACGGGGAAAGCTTCCTTCACCTTCCCCTTGGCCTGCTTACCCACTTCGGTCGCCACACTGGTAGGAGTGATCCTCGAGACGTTCTTCGCAGCAGCTCGAGCCGCAGCAGATGTCTTCTTGAAATCCTTCGCAGCATCCATAGCGGCCTTACCACCCATCACGGAACCCACGCCCACAGCAGCAGTCCCGCCAATGCTAACCACATCCTTGGTTTTAGAAAGACCATCTCGCTTTACCTTGACTACATTATCCGCCTTGAGCTTTTTTACATCCTTCGGTTGCAAGTTCATAACCTTACATTTGCTGTCAAAGTTCACCATCCTATCTGCACCTGGAGTGAGCGCACCCGCTTTTTCAATTTTACGAACCCCACCTTTCTTGAGTAAACTGCGAGCATAAGAATTGCTGTTTTTACCCCTGCCTGTAATATTTTTGAGCGTTGAAGGATACTTTCCAGCCTTATACTTACCCGCTGCGTTTACCATCTTACCCAGAGTCCTGTCAGTATCCATAGATTGACCTACGCGAGTTAATCCCTTACCGCTCTTCACACTCTTCTTGAACGCCTCAACATCAACCTTATCTTTGTAATCGGCACGCAACTTACCTCGCTTGTTATAAGCACCCATTACCAACGCCTTGCGTCCACCGCCTGCATCTACAAGCTTCTTACGCAGCTTACGCTTCACCTTTCTGCCGTCTTCAGGAACAACAACCACATATTCATGCTTAAAAATAGGCAACCTACGAACCCCCCGCGATCCTCTATAAATACCCGCCTCCAACGGACTTCCTTCCTTCGCCTCAAACAACCGATACGGACGGCCAGTTTTTTTGCGAACAGCACGCTCAACCGCCTCCTTGCCAATAGCCAAACCTCCCACAGCAGCACCAGCAGGTAACGCACCGGGAATAGGTATTAACGCCCCCATCGCCGCACCTTTACGCACCTCCATAGGCACTACCGCCGCCGCTTTTTTCATCTTACGGGAACTCTTCCTAGCTGCCACCTTCACCAAACGCTTCATATCAACAGCCTTGATTCGACCAGCAAAATCATGCTTCTCTACAGACTTCTTATTTACAGTATTACTTGGACTCCACTTCACCTTATCTGCCCAGTATGCCGCCGACATCTTACCTCTACTTATATTCTTAGCATGGCGTGACTTAAACGCCTTTCTCTGAGCCACCGTCTGATTGACCTTAGCCCCCTGCTCACCAAACCTGACAACCTTTACCTTGCCACCCTCCTTCACCACGACGACATGAGACTTCTTTGCATGACCAGGCGTTCTTTTTGGCTTATTGTATCCATCGACACCGACACGAGCCAACCTTGAATCCGCCTCGAAATCACGGGCTTCAAAATCACGATTCCTAACTGACTTCAACTTAGCTCCACGAACAGAACCGCCCTTAGTTTTCTCATACATAACAGTAGCCTTGTTGCCAACTTTAGCTCTAGCACTTTCACTCGCAGACCCCTGCACCTTAAAAACCTTGCCGTCACGCCCCTTAACACTGACCACCCCAGCCCTACCATCCTTACGCACCCTTGAACCAACCACAGGTAGCTCCTCATCATACTTTGGCTTCAACTTACGAGCTACCCCACCACGCTTGACCACACTACCTTCATAAGACCTACGAAGATTCTTTTCATGCGCCTTATTGAGAGCCACCTCATCCTTAACCACCTTTCCCTTCACTCTCCGGACATGGCGTGTGAGCCTCGAGGGCTTCTCATCACCATGCACATAAAGCTTCAGCTTCTTGCCATCACCACCTCGGAACTTTCCAAGATTCTTTTCAAAACTATTCCCGCGCCGATGCAACTCCCCCTCCACCTTGGAGCCAGGGTTCTTTTTGAAGTGACGTTTCATCGCCTTGGCAATGTGTGGAACTGTCTTGATCGGCTTGCCCGTTTTAGTTTGCACGCCATCCTTTGTCACCTTTGCATGGATACCATCCAGCTTAGGCTCAACCACACTCTTTCCCTGCCATTTCTTATACTCCTTCATGATTTCAAATATTGATACTTCCCCCAGAACCACCCCTCCTCTTACACATCGACTCTCTACCCTCAGCAAAATTCACAATGCCACATATCAACTGCTCTCTCGAAACGGACAACGAAGTTACCGACCCAACTACATCCAGCAAGACCTGACAAGTTTCACCACCCCAAAACATTCGCTCATCTAGCATTTGACAAACCAACCGGCTATCAACCTCAGAGAAATCATCACTACTCAACAAACACATCTCAGCCGGATCATCCTCCCAAAAACCAAGCCTGCGAAGCTTAGCTGACTCCTGCATTGCGTTCTCTAAAATTGCACATAACAACCTTTGATAACTAGCCAAACCAGCCTTGCTATTAGCCCTATCCATTAAACAACCCCGCCTTGCTCACCACCATCGACAACCCCAGCATCAGGCAAAAGCTTTGAAGCCCTCAAGTAAGTCATCCCATACAACTGCATTAAAGTATTAATAGCACTGTCTCGATCAATCTTACCTTCACCGTGCTGCTCCAAAACATCGAGCAACGGCTTAACGCCCTGCGCACCCTGCGAGCCTACCAAGCCAGGAGGAGTCTTTGGCTCATCAGACTCACCCGATGCCGCCCTCTCCATATTAGCAATCAGCTCAGTCGGACTAGCTGTAGTAGACACACTAGCATTTAAAAGCTCCATAGGAATACCATCTCGCTCACTTATCTTCTTAATAATTAAAAGCTCACGATTGTTTTCTTCCACAACCTCCTCAAACTCATTACCAAGCTCCACACAAGCCTTACTACGAGACTTGAGGCCCAGATTGATAAGCTGTGCCTCCGCCTGCACATGATGCCCC
Source organism: Oceaniferula sp. (assembly GCA_965656385.1). GTDB lineage: Bacteria > Verrucomicrobiota > Verrucomicrobiia > Verrucomicrobiales > Akkermansiaceae > Oceaniferula. Next base: position 31,954 of record CBFHKM010000001.1, on the reverse strand, counting down.
ACATCACCCGTAATATGAGCGCCGAACTTCCAGCTCCCCTTACGCCAATTTTTCGTAGCTGGTATTTTTTTTGAGGCAATAGCCAGCATCAAAACCTTATTCTTTACCCGATCAAGCACAGTATCCTGTAGCTTTCGCTGATAAGCCTCAAACACACGCTGAGCCTGCATCGTCTCAAGACGAGCCGTAACCCCACCGAATGAAGCCATATTATA
>CBFHKM010000001.1:29281-31643 GCA_965656385.1 Oceaniferula sp. | reverse complement strand
CCGCTGATAAGCCTCAAACACACGCTGAGCCTGCATCGTCTCAAGACGAGCCGTAACCCCACCGAATGAAGCCATATTATAAACAAACCCATACGGCAAATTCATGCCAATCGCAATTTCACGTATAATTGCATCTATCAACGCCATAAAAGCACCACTAGGCCTCTGCGCTCCGGGAGCGAATGATACATCCTCATCCTTACCCAGCCTTTTCATTGCCCCTGGCGCTGCGGCCATAGTATTGACTGCCCCGCCACTACCATTAGTAGCCCCAGAATCCCACTGATTTGCACTATTTTTGTTATAGGGATCAGACTGCTTAATAAAACCAGCGAAAGACGCTGCAAACTTTACCGCGATCTTCTCATACCCCAGAAGCTCATACAAATCCTTAGCATGAGGCAACGCGGGAGCTAACTTACTCACCCCGTGATATTGATCCGCAGATGTCGGGAAAAACAGATGGATAAACTTATCAGGAGAAACCTCACCCTCCTTGGTGTATTGGCTTTGCAGGGAACGCTTATATATTTCGTAACCAGTGACCTGCCCAAGCTTATTGACCTTAATACCCCCAATATTACCTTCTTGATTTAAATGCTCATTAGGAGAACCAATACGATCAGCCGTCACCGATTGCAGTCGCAACTCACCCTTTTCCATGCGCTCCACAAACCCGTATTCACCATCTCTGATTGCAGCACGAAGACCCAGCTTTACCAGCTCCCCAAACCTGTGCCTGCCCGTAATGTCAGCCCGACCACACCAGTCGTGAAAATAATCTTCATAAACCTTATCCAACTCCGAATCGCCTGTCGAAGCATGATACTCCATATTTTGACAGACATACTGAGTTACCCTCTCGAGAATGCCGTTCACTAGACAAAGCTTCTCCTCCATTGCTCGCCCTTCCCATATCGCCTTGATACGATCACGCTGCTTTCGCCACCCCTCTGGAGACGCTTGCTCGAACAAAGTAGCATCCTTGCCACGCGCCCTTACACCCCCAGACCCGGCGAACTCCCGCAGAGCCTCCCGCTCTGTGACCCTACCCATAGCGAGCTTAGGTGAGATGATCCCTAAACCCTTTTCAAACAATGTTAATTCTGGCATACACTTGCCCCCTTATGTCAATGGGTTAAAAATCGTCGTAATGATTCCCACCGAAATCAACCCTACCGTTCAAAGCTGATCGACCACCAGAATTCGCTGCCCTCTCGTTTTTAATCGTTGTCAACCCCTTGAGTCTGCTCTGCAACATCAGCAGGTCACGCTGATAACTTTTACTTCCAGTAGACTGACTAGAATAAACATTATCCAACTGCTTCTTCAGCTTTACCCGCTCCTCAGCAAGCTCCTCGCTACTATAATCTCTGTAAATTGCTTCCCATGTTGCGCTCATATACCTAATATCAGCATGTCAAAAGATTACGTAATCTTTTCGGCAATTTGAATCTCATTATGCCGAAACGGCATACTATGACATGCAAAAACCAAAACAAACAAACATAGAGCATCTACTCCTAATCGAAGGAAGATCGCCTAAAGCCATACTTGATGAACACTTCACCAAACAATCTCTACCTGTTCTTATTACAAACACAAACCCAGATCAACTAGAGCATAACCTCTACCGCAGCATCATCATCCCACCTGACATCAAAACCTACATTGACGGGCAAGAGGAAGAACTCACTGCCAACGAAATTCACAACATCGAGGAAGCCATCGAGAAGCACTATCATATCAGCGAACCCTACTATATTGCCATATCTTCCCCCAACGACCTACTCAACCCCGACTTCTTCCTCGGCAAAGAAACCAAATAAAAACCGCTACCATGAACACCCCACCATTAAAAAAAAGCTACGCAGACAAAGAACACCCCTACTACACAGCGTGGCTAAAGACACTACATAACGCAGCCGACTACCACGGATCTATTACAGACATTGCTGTTTACATAGCTAATAAGAACGGCAAAGAAATGAAAAACATCAGGCCTATCATTTCAAAAATCATGAAGAGCCAGCGCATGTGCAGCTCCGAATACCTTCTCATCATCCAAGAGTGGATGAACACCAAAACGTAACGGACGGCTACCCAGTCCATACAGAACACCAATTTGAAACGGACGGGGAAAATTTACACCCCCGCCATCACGGCCCCTGGCCGCCCTGGCCGCCCTGGCATCACCGGGACACACGCATCAGCCATCTACACCAAACAAAAACACACGACTATACATACTTATACATAAGTATATATATTGTAATTACACGCTTGAAAAGCTTATGTAATCTTTTGTTCTAACAGCATCTAACAGCTTTCAATCTCATTATGCTCATGCGGTATATGATGA
>CBFHKM010000001.1:27987-29181 GCA_965656385.1 Oceaniferula sp. | reverse complement strand
AGCGGGAAGTATGAGCGCAAGCACAAGCTTTCCTAACAGCTTCAATCTCATTATGCTCATGCGGTATATGATGAAGCGGGAAGTATGAGCGCAAGCACAAGCTTTCCTAACAGCTTCAATCTCATTATGCTCATGCGGTATATGATGAAGCAAGTGCTTGATTACAAGCTTGCCTAATTAGGCAATCTTGCTATTCTATTGACGTTATGAAAAACGAAATACACAAAAGCAACACACGCACTATCAAGGCCATTTCAAAGACTGTCATCAGACATTTAGAGAATCCGCCTTTATCTAAGCGCGCCAAGGAGAAAAAGCTAGAAGTCAAATCATCTAACAAATACGGCAAAGTATTAAAAGGAGATGACGCAAGACTTTTCACCCTTGCAGATATTGAAAAATTTCCCCTTATCGCTAATGATTTAGGAGAGTCTCAAAAGCGCAAACTAACAGGCCATGTCATGCGGGAATTATCAGAGCATGACAAGCTTGACGTTTACCAAGAGATTGCTTGCTGTTTACTTGATCACAATATTAAGTTTCACGATTCTAACAGCTTAGAAGATGTTAGCGTGGACAATGATGAATTAGCGCAGGTTATTGGAACAAAAGAATTTAAAGGTGAAACCGTTAATCTTACAGTATGGCATGCCATATTCTCAAGATGCAGAAAGCTTCTGCGCCTTGATCATAGGCTTGAATACTATGCTGACAGAATTGACGCCTACTCTCCAGACGATTTGTTAAAGCTTGAAACTAACAGGCCATACACTCTTCACCCTTGCAGTATGGAAAAAATAAAGTTGAATAATCAAGGACAAGTAATTAGCCATGAGGCCATAACTTCCCCTGTTAGGAAAAAGCTTGCGACACAAGCCAAACTTTACAAGCGGGCATTAGCTCAAGCTTTCAAAGTTGATACATCACGCAAAGCCAAAAGCAAACTTTTAAGCGCAAGGCAATTTCTCAAGGCTAGTATTTCCACTGTAAACGGAAACGGCCACGGCCTTGACCAGATGACGCATCAAAAGCGATACGAGAAAAAGAAAGCTTTTCTCTCTTATCTTGCTACAGGCCTTGAGGCCATGAATGGCAAGATGACGCTTGATGAAATAGGAATTTTGATGGAAAGCAAAATTTCAGCCTAACATTCTCTAACAATAAAAAACGAGGGAATTATCCCTCGTTTTTTTT
>CBFHKM010000001.1:6392-27887 GCA_965656385.1 Oceaniferula sp. | reverse complement strand
AATTTTGATGGAAAGCAAAATTTCAGCCTAACATTCTCTAACAATAAAAAACGAGGGAATTATCCCTCGTTTTTTTTAACCCTCTCCCCTCCCGTCTGCACAATTTGTGTATAGACTGAACGATAAAAGATTACGTAATCTTTTAAATACTTTTTAGTTATGAAACATAAAACAATGAGCATCTCCGATGCTGAAAAATTAACGCCCTCTGCCATTGGCAAGGCGTTCCATGAACGCTACGTGCAACGTAGCAAAGCTTTCCTAGAACAAGGAAAGCTCGTCTATGCCCTCCAGCAAAAAAAGCTAAACAAAGGGCAAACCGTGCAGACTATTCTTACCTCCAAAGGTATTCCAAATGGCTCTGTAAACAATGCCCGAACAGCCTCCGCCGTTATCGAGAAGCTGGTCGTGACAAATATTGTCGATGAACATACATTCGATAATGTGGCAACATTCCGACTTGTTCGCAATTCCCATAAGCTCCTTGGCTTAGGGCGTAAGGATGAGCCAGTGATGTCTGCCGAGAAACTTGGCGAGATCATCAGCCAAAAAGCAAAGCCGTCTGCGCTAGGCACAATCCTCGACGTATGGGTTGAACATGGCAAATCACCGGAAGATCATGAGGCCGACTTGAAAGCTCAAGCCGAGGCTGAAAAGCAAGCCGAGATTGATGCAGCAAAAACTCCCGAGGCTGAAACTCCCGAGGCTGAAACTCCCGAGGCTGAAACTCCCGAGGCTGAAACTCCCGAGGCCGAAACTCCCGAGGCTGAAACTCCCGAGGCTGAAACTCCCGAGGCTGAAACTCCCGAGACTGAAACTCCCGAGACTGAAACTCCCGAGGCTGAAACTCCCGAGACTGAAACTCCCGAGGGCTTCAAGGAAATTGACTGTGAAGAATTGAAAGACGGCATCACACAAGCCGCCCCCCCTGCCAATCCAGTCGATGCCGTGCTTGAAGCACTCCAGCAAGTGCGTCTCAAGACGTATGATCTAGATGCTGATGGACTCAAGGCCGTGCTTCTGAACGTCAATGAATTCCAGCAGGAAATCATCGACTCCCTCAAGGCTCATAAGGAGGCCGAGGAAAAGCAATCACTAGCAGCATAACCCCCCCTGCTCATAACAATCACCTACCGGGTTTCCCGGTAGGTGGTTTTTTTACGCCCATTGCCAGCCGCCCGTATTTTTTGGGTGTAGGCACACAACATCAAAAGATTACGTAATCTTTACACAACATTACGACACAACCACTTAATACCATGTGTTTAAAAGACAAATCAATACTCATCAACTTGAGCCTCAGCAAATTCGGCACGACCCGCACTGACCATACAGTTACAGGCGAAGTCCTTCTTAACAAATCCGCCAATGGAGACTCCGGAAGCTGGAAAACCAAACTCTTACCCAAAGACTGCACCAAAGCAATCAACCAGATAGACAACACAATTCGCAAACATCACAGGATGAATACACTCCCCTGGTCTGATAAAGGTAGCCGTATCCTGCCGTCCAAAAACTTCGACAAATACATGACAGAAATTCGCCGTCTGCACAGAGAACGCGATGCCCTCGTAGAAGCCTTCAGGCGAATGTATCCGACCTACCTCGCAGATGCACAGCGAAACATGGGAGCATTGTTCAATCCAGAACACTACCCTAACGCTCACGATGCAGCCGGTCAGTTTGAACTCAAAGTCACAGCATCCCCTATCCCCGACTCCGACGACTTTCGAGTAACCCTTGGTGACGACGCCGAACTCAAAAAGATCAAAGCCGACCTCGATACAGAAATCAAATCTGCCGAGAACAACGCCACCATTGATCTATTTGACCGAATCTGTGACCCCCTCGCCAAAATTGCAGAGCGACTATCCGACCCCGATGCCAAATTCAAAGACTCACTCGTGGGCAACCTGCACGACATAGTAGACCTCGCCCCTCATCTCAACGTCACCGACAACCCCAAGCTACAAAAAGTTGTCAGCTCTATCAAAAAGCAACTGAGCTACTACACCCCCGATGCCCTGCGCAACTCACCCACCGACAGGTCACAAGCAGCAGCCAAAGCTCAACTCATCCTCAACCAAGCCCAGTCTTGGATGTCCACATCCTAAACAAAATAATACTATGCAACCAAAACAACTAAAAAAGCTACTAGCAACGTCCATCCGTAACAATCTCAAGTTACTTGTTAAAGGTGAGCCAGGCATCGGCAAGTCTGACATCATTACCAAAGCATCGGAAACGGCTGAAGCCGACCTTGTGATCATGCACCCCGTAGTCAGCGACCCGACTGACTTCAAAGGCATGCCCGCCATCACTACCAAAAAAGACGTAAACCTTGCCGAGTTCCTGCCCTTTGGCGATCTTCGCAAGCTACTCAACGCCAAAGCCCTCACCGTTTGCTTTATGGACGACATCGGGCAAGCACCCCACGCCGTGCAAGCCGCCCTCATGCAGCTTATTCAAGCCCGTGAGATCAACGGCCACAAAATCTCCAAGCACGTTGTATTCTGCGGTGCTACCAATGACGCCAATCACATGGCAGGTGTCTCTGGTATTCTCGAACCCGTCAAATCACGCTTCGATACGATCATTGAGCTTACCCCTAGCGTAGCTGATTGGAAAGAGTGGGCATTGACAGACGGCGACATGCCTCCCGTCCTCATCGCCTTCATCGAATTACGTCCCGACTTGCTATCCGCTTTCAAGCCGACCCGTGACCTTACCAACTCCCCCACACCGAGAACCGTAGAGTCCGTAGGCAAGTGGATCAAAGCAGGATGCACTGACCACGAAATTATTGCCGGTGCTGCTGGCGAAGCTTTCGCTGCGGAGTTCATCGGCTTCATGCGCACATGGAAAAACATGCCGAGCATCGAAGACATAGAGAAATCTCCGAACACCGCCCAGCTACCTAGTGACCCAGCCACACACTTTGCCGTATGTGCAGCCATTACCTACCACGCCGACAAGGACAAGATTGCACCCTTCCACACCTACCTCACCCGCCTAGCACCAGAATGGCAGACACGCACTATGCGAGATGTCATCATCAAAAACTCTGACCTAGCGGAGACACCGACATTCATCACCTGGGCGAGTGCCAATGCACAAGCCCTCGCATAATGAGAGATTAGAAAATTACGTAATCTTTTCATCATGAAAACGAACATTGAAATTCTTGTGGGGGGCGTTCTTGGAGCGTCCCTCACCCTTACCGCAATCTACTGGCTTCACCCCGAGTCCATGAGCCAACTCATAAACACCTTATTACCATGAGCCACGACCCCATCCGCAAGTGCATGAACACCCTCATACTCGATGAGAGTTTCTTTGCCACACTTGCACTACACCTCAAGATCAAAGCTGACGAGTCCATTGGCACATTTGCTACTAACGGCACAGAACTTATCTACTCACCCTCGTTTGCCCAATCCCTTACCGACAAGGAAATAGTATTTGTTATAGGTCACGAAGTGTTGCACTGCGCATTAGGTCACATCTGGAGACGCTGTGAACGTGATCCACAAAAATGGAATGTCGCTTGCGATTACATCGTCAACGCCATCCTCGTTGACCACATCGACAAAGGATGCACCGTCATGAGCATGCCGTCTATGGGACTCTACGACCCTAAGTATTCGGGCATGTCAGCCGAGGAAATCTACAACATTCTACCAAGCGACGCATCGACACCTCCACCACAACCCCAACCTTGCGGATCATTCACCGACCCGCCACCCGAATCCGAGGATCAAAGCGAGGACGGAGATGAGAATGAACAGCAATCTGAAAGCCCTACTCCACAACCTAGCCAAAGCATGTCCGAGGCCGAGTGGAAGATTGTATCTGTCCAAGCACTTAACGCTGAGAAAACCACCAATGCCGGATCGAATTCATCAGAGCTTGAGCGAGTCATCAAAGAACACATTGACCCTGCTATCCCGTGGCAAGAGCTACTACGTGAGTTCACCAGCACTATCACCCGTGACGACTACACATGGTCACGCCCAAACAAACGCTACCTACCGCAAGGTTTTTGCCTGCCCACCCTCCACACCAAAGGCGTAGGCGACATCGTTATAGCCATCGACACATCCGGCTCTGTCTGCTCCACCATGCTCACCGCCTTCCTCTCAGAAGTGCAGAGCTTACTCGACACCGCCAAGCCATCCTCCATCACACTGATTAGCTGTGATACATCGGTCAAAAACGTCAAAAAATACATGCCAGGTGACGACCTCACCAGCTACGCCCCGCTAGGCGGAGGCGGAACTAAATTTGAGCCTGTATTCCACTACATCGAGTCAAAGGACATCAACCCCTTAGCCCTTGTCTACTTCACCGATGGATACGGCAGTTGCAACGTGCCAGAGCCTCACTACCCAACCCTCTGGCTCGACTACGGAGAAAGCAGTTACCCCTTTGGGCATGTTGTCCATGTCCCCCCAAACCAATACACAAATGCCGCATAAAACCATGAAACACCCCATCATCACAACCGCAATCATCACACCCTACCCACGCCCCATGCCCGAAGGCATGTTTGACGACATGCCATCCGTCATCGCCATTTATGATGACGGCACGAAGGAAACCCTATTCTCATTCTACCCCGACGAGACAACCTACACGGCATCAGAGTTCAAAGGACTCACCCGCATACAAGCGCATGCCCTTCGCCACGCCAAAGAAACCGCATACCTACGATCTTAAAACCATGTTGATACACGAAATAAAACCAGAGAAAATCAGCCCCGTCATTCACCTAAATGGAAACCAAGGCAAAGAACTAGCAGATGAGTGGTGGACGTTTTACGAGTCATTGAAAAACACGCTCGATAAATTCCCTCATCAGTCTTTTCACGGACGTAACCACTACGTCAAAAGCGACACCGACAAGCAAGCCGCTAGGGAATCCAGCATAGTCATCCGAGAATCTCTCTCAGACCTCATAGAAATCTCAGCCGAAGTCATCTCTATGATCGACGACTACATCGACTAATTATGAAAACCTACAACTTTACCGTTAGCGACACACAAGAAGGTATTATTGCCGTAATTGCACACATCGACACGACTAACACACGAGAACTAAAAAGTCGTCTACGGGATGTATTGATAGACCATCACTGTGCAGAAAATGTTATTGTTGGCGACCCCCCAGAATGGATCAGCAGTTGCCACTGGCCAAACTTCGACACACTAGCAACCATCACAAATGAAGATAAAGAAACCTGGGAAGAAACAATACACCTCTCTGCTGTTTCCATCTACGAAACAGCTCCGCAAACCACAAACACCTAGAAAAACAATAAAATGGGATTAGACCAATACGGAATGATTGACGGGGAAACCACCCATCAATGGAGAAAACACAACCGCCTGCAAGGATTTATGCAAGAAATTTTTGCTGAGCAGTATTCACAAGACTGTGACTTCAACTGCAAAGTTATAAACCTTAGCCTTGATGATATCGACCGACTAGAAAATCACAATAACAACAAAAGCCTCCCAGCCACATCTGGATTCTTTTTTGGTTACGACTCATACGACAAAAACCAGTCCATATGGTTCAAAGAACAAAACGACATCCTAGTTGACTTCATCGCAAAAGCTAGAGAAGCACTCAAAAATGACATCTCTGTGCAATATGATTGCTGGTGGTAAAAGGCCAAACAACAAAAGCTATGGAAATCAAAAACGCAATACAAGCCATTCAAGTATCGAGAGCCAACAACAGCAAAATTGCACAAATACAAAACGCATGGGCTGACCTCGACGAAAAGCACTACTACAACGAAGCTTGCGCTCTTTTTTACCCATCCTCTAATCACCTCGACATCTTCACATGCCCAGATGACAGGGTTCGAGCCATACTTGGCCAAAGAGAATCCACAGCCGTAAGTCACATAGACAACCCTAGCGATCTTACTGACTACACCATCAAGTCCTACTCAACTATCGAGAAGGACTACTAGAAAGATTACGTAATCTTCAACCACGTTTTTTGGGGCGAACTGGTTACGACCATACGGTTACATGCGTATGGGACAGGGGTTCAACTCCCCTACGCTCCACCACTTTGAGTGTCACGGTAATGTGAACGCATCACCCTTATCGCATAAGGGTATCGAAAACCCGTGATCCTCACCCTGCCTTGCGAGTAACACCGGCAAGCACGCCATTGCTATGCAGAGGCGTTATAAGACGAGAATAATACCGCTCGCACCCTTGGTGGCTATCTCCCCGCTCGCATAGGAGCGGAAGCTTTAGAGGGTTAAGCAAGGCAGGGACTCCTTTCCCACCAACCCGAACCGCTAATGATAGTCCATATCACCATCAAAACAACCGACCGCTCTTTTGACCCATTCATACCCACATACTTGAAAGAACTAGCAAATGCCCTGGAAGACCCAGCAACACAAGACCTTGAACGCATGGACGGCAGCTTCACGATCAACAAACTCAGCTACTCAGCCGAAGTAGAAATAGAAGAAAATTAACATGAACGACACACCGACCCTATCACTGTCTGTATTATACGACAACGAACTAGCGAGCATATATCACGGAGAAAGCTTCAAAGAGATCGAACCAGCCGTAGGACACTGGCGAAACGCAGTCTACGAATACATAGATTGTGGGAACATACCCGCCACCGTGATATCTGCCAAAGCTCTTTACGACTTCAGCGGTATAACAGAAGAAACCTTCTTCAACATTTTACACCGAAGACACAAACACGACTACCCCTCGACGTTTGACGGCATGAGGGATTTCATCAAAGACTTACAACTCGATTGCCAACCAGCAAAAGACGCTTTCATCGAGTATATAGACTCAAGCGTAGATTGCAGCGATCTTTATGACAATAACTGCGAAGACATCATTGATACCGGAGCAACCCAAAAATTCCTAATCTACGAAACACGAGGATACTCCCAAGGTGACTGGGCTAAAGTATTCATCAACATCCCCTCTTACGAAAAAGTCATAGGCAAACCCTTCGATGATGTAGTCAAAACTAATCTCAAAAAGCACATCGACAACCTGTTCTGGGACTCCCCTGTTTCTGCCCGACTGGATACAGGCGACGACGACATCCACTTGGATCAATACCTATCCAACATCTACAAGTGGGACAAAAACGAAATCCTCGCAAACATCAAAGACCAACCAGATTACGTCATGGATTTCTTAGCCCGAGAACTACCCGATGAACCTGCCTACCTGCACTAACACGAAAGTAGGCAGATTCCTACCTAAAACACTAACAGCCATGAACATCAAAACACGAAAAGATAAACTAAAATACATCAAACGCCTCACCCAATACAATTTTCATACAGCCGCCATTCACAATGGACTAGATATCGTCAACATGGATCACAAGCGCAAAATTGAACTCAAAACAAAGCTCAAAGAAATCGCCAGTGAACACACCCGCATAGGATTCATGTCAGAGCATTCCATTCGTCTACGCTCACAAATACAGCGTGAAATGATGGCATGCGCACGAAAAAACATGAGCCAAGAAAACTACCGGAACTTCTACATGAGCTACTAACAAAAGATTACGTAATCTCCAAAAAACAACGATCATCATGAATGAAACAACACCAATAAACCTATTAAAACACATCGACCAAGCAGGAATCACCTACGGAAAAAGAAAGCTAGAGCTTATGCAAAAAGCTTGCCAGATCATGCAAGTCCCCATCGACAACATTGATGATGAAGGCAGAACCATCGACCCCCTATTGCGGGTCAGGTTATTTGATCCGACAAGCAGTTGGTGCTGGCTCATTCAAGATTGGGACGGCTCTGACATCTGCTTTGGATACGTTCATGGAAATGAAAAAGAGTGGGGAAGCTTCTCCCTTCGAGAACTCTCTGAAATACGAGGCAATCTAGGCATCGGCATAGAGATAGACACCTACTACTCGATCCGACAACAAGAAACAGTAACCCAATAAATTAAGATTACGTAATCTTACAGCATCCATATGAACCTTAAAAATTACATAGTCGAATACGAAACTCAGCATCGAGATCGTGAAACCTACACGAAGTATATAATCAGCGCACCATGTTCTGCCACAGCAGGACACTACGGAATATACCTCATGTCATACGACCCTAGCAATTTAGAATGGGAAGATGACCTAGAGTCAGCAGCCGATGACGGCTACAATTACTACCACAAATTATATGATGTCGAAGAAATCATACCAGCCGATTTAGAGACGCTTAAAAAACACATACCCTCCTACAAATACAACAAGATCGAACTCAACAAGTGCGGTGAATACGAAGAACTATGGTTCATCATAAACGAATGCAAAAGGACGCACTAAAATAATACCAATCATGAAACCAAAAAATACCAAACCAAAATACTACACACCTCACGACTACGGTGAGGCAGTAGCCGCACCCCTCACACACATACGCCCAGGCATCGCGGACTTACATATCGGCGACGGATCACTAGCCAACGCCATAGCAAACGACACCACCAGCTATATCTTAGGAATCGACATAGACCCGAAGGCACACATCAAAACACACCCAGACCCAAAGCTCAAAAACATCCGTCACAAAACCATCAATCATGATGTCTGCGACACCGTTACCTACCTAAAGGACACATCCACAAAATTCGACCTACTAGCCCTCAACCCGCCCACAGGCGAAACATGGACAATCAATGGAAAGTCATACGACAGCATAAGAGCAACCATCCTCACCGCAAACTCATTACTAACACGCCGTGGCGAAGCCCTCATCATATGCCCGACTGACGAATATAATAAAATAGTCACCAAGCACCTCAGTGACTTCAAGCACGCATGGCTAACGTGCAAAATGCCAAGCTTCTATGATGAGCCGACCCCCAAAAGCATTACCTGCATCTACCTAGCAAAATGGCACAACAACGAAAACAAACCACCCCCCTCATACTCAATTACAGCCACCGTTCCAGAAGACATATCATACGAGCTATACCAAATCACTCAGACCCTACGAGCCAACCACGAAGGCATTAGCGATATTATGCTGAGATGTCATGATACAGAGAAAAAGTTCAAAGCATGTAAAGATGAAATAGCCCGCAGATTACACAATAAAAAGTCTACCCCAAACATCAGCATTGACGCCCGTGGCTACATCGTCACCCACCTAACCAGCTACCAGCAGCATTCAAAGAGCCTTTCCTCACAACAAAAAAATGCCTTAACGCAGTTTCACAACAGACACCCATACCAATGTGTCTTGGCTAAAGATATCCGGCAATCCATCACAAAAATAATCCAGAACCCACGATGGACGTTCTGCAAAAACTCAGTCAGAGAAATCAAAAAAGCCATCAACTCATACAGCAATGGACGCATATCACTAACCCCACTAACACCCATCCAATGCCTTGGATGGATCGACGAGCAAGACACCGTAAAATGCACCGCCGATCTAGGCATCTTCAAAGCAGGAAATGAATACAAGGTAAGCACAGAAACAGTGCAATTCATGAAGCAACAAACCCGCCCCTGCATTGTTAATGGAAAGCGAACCAAGGAGACAGTCGAAGTAAATGGACACGACCTCAACATCACCATCACCTGCCCCATATATGATGAGTCGTCACACTTCAGACACAACCCCGACACCAACGAAGCCAACAACTACGATCTCAACACCCTAGTAAACCATTTTGAGATGCCAAACGTGCAAGACGTAAGCCAAGCAAAACCAGCCCTATATAAAGCAAACCTCAAGAAACTAGAAACCATGCTCGTAGCCCCTTACAAGCTCAAGAACTTCCAGAAAGAAGACATAGCCAGAGCAGGGTGCGTGGACGGCTTAATCTTTGGACATGTTCAAGGACTAGGCAAAAGCCTTGCTGCATTTGCCTTCCCCGCACTCAAGGAGGCCAAACGCACCATCATCGTAGCACCAGGAGGACTCATCAAACAGTTCCGTGAGACAGCCGCTAAATTCTACGGCAAACCCCTACCCGTCATAAAGACCATAGACGACCTCAAAAAGTGGAATCTACACAAACCCGCCAACCCCAAGATGGCATCTCAGTATTTCATTACTACCTACGAAGCACTGACACGTAACGGAGCAGACGAATGGCAACCAGAAAAAGACTCCGATGGCAACCCCATCATGAAAGCCAACGACAAGAAACGCATTGTCACATACACCACATGGGCGAAACAAACTGCAATAGCTAGATTAACAGGCAAGACCTACGACCCCTCCGAATCTTTCCTCTCCATCGGCAAAACCAACAACGGCATCACCTGCATATGGAAACCATCAATGGCCTCCATGCTCGCTATCTACCAAGGGCAAGGAGCGGGCATTGACTGCATCGTATTAGATGAGGCAACACGGCTACAGTCATCAACAGCAAAGATAGCTTGTGGCATCAGAAAAGTGAATCCCCCTTACCGCCTAGTCATGACCGGAACACCCATAAAAAACAAAGTAGATTCGATGTTCCATCTTTTACACTACGCAGCAGGAGGACACACCGCCCCTACTGCTCAGTTCCCCTTCACCAATGACTTAGAATCAAAAGCAAGGTTCGCCAACCTACACCTAGAACACGACCGATACGTGACCCGTGAACAAGCGAAGAAAATAGACAACCTCAATCAAGGCAAAAAATCAGGCAACCAAAAAGTCATCAAACGATCATCGAGGATATGCAACATTCACCACCTCTGGAAACTCGTAGCCCCCACAATCCTACGTCGAAGGAAAGACGACTGCGGAGAAGATATCGTAGAACGCACCTTCCGCCCGATCATCTGCAAACCAGGACAAGCACAGCTAGAAGTCTACGGACACCATCTAGAGTTCCCTCCGATTGCTCCCAAGGATTCACCGACTACACGACTAGGAGGCCGAGCATCAAAAGGCATGCAACTCAATAACCTTAGACAAATAGCACTATGCCCAGACGACCCAGAGCTAGGCAGAGTGATTAACTCATCACACAAGCAAGTCAAAAAATCATGGACACCGTGGACGCCCAAGCTCTCATCGACAATCACACTGATCAGCAAACTATTATCACAAGGCGAGCAAGTCATTGTAGGATCGCCATTCCGACACTTTAACGAAACACTCTACAAGTTTCTGGAAGAAGCCAAAGTTCCTACATTACTGCTAGACGGCCAGACCAGCCCTGCTCAGCGAGGAATACAAGTCAATCAATTCAAAGACAAAACTTACCCCGTGCTACTGGCAGGAGTCAAAGCGATGGGAGAAGGATACTCCCTCGAGTGCTGTTCTCACCTCATACTACCAAGCCTTTCATGGGCCTACGATGAAAACGACCAATTCATCGACCGCATCTGGCGACTCAACTCAAAAAAACCAGTAACGATTTACCCCATCATCACCGAGGCATCTATAGACGAGCTAATGTCCTCAACCTACGAGGACAAAAAAGACAGCGCACAACTAGCCTTGGATGCAAGAGTCCTCACCGAGCAAGTTGACGACATCGACCCCGACATCCTACTGGCTGATGCTTATGACAAATACCAAGCAAACCAAGACAGCATACCAGAGCAAACGCTAGAAGATGGATGGCCTCAGCTACGAAAAACACTCACGACCGGAGTAAGGCTTTACCGAGAATTTCACCCCCCGATCACGAACAATCAAGTGACCGCCGAGGAAATCACAAACGCACAACAAAACCTGCACACCAACGACCCCGCCAAAGCATTCGCCATACAGCAAGCCCGCAACAAAGCCTCACTGTTAGCTAAAATCAAAGAAGCCAAAAAACGAAAGAAGTAGAACATCACCAATAAAATATATGAACCCAACAAAAATGATAGAACACGACCTAACTCCGAGAGATGTATTAACACTCCAGAGACTCAATAAAAAAAATAACAAACCACTGCGAGCATACACCTGCTCACACGTAAGCTCTGTAAACCTCACAGCCATAATCGACAAGCTTACAGGCAGAGGATTAGCCATGCGGATAACGAACCCCAAAGATCGTAGATCATACCTACTTACAATAACTAACAACGGGAAACAAATCATCACAAAGTAATGAAACTAACCCACAGCATACTATCACAAGTCCTCATCTGGTGCGCTCGTCATCTAGCACTCACGACCGTCGCATTCAGAGAAGACAACGACACCGGTGAAATCACAGCCGTACTCCTAGCCAGCAACTATGAAGAACTAACATTAGCGTCCTACGACATTACACGCAAAAAAACAGAAACACATGAAATCATCTGAGAACAACACGACAATCACCATAACAGTCCGAAACGGAAGCACATACAAAATCACCGCAAACTCAACAGAACAAGCACTAGCTAAAGCTAAAACACTACTGCTCGATGTCAAATCACACAGCGCAGAAAGCGAAACTCCTCCCGCAAAACACAATGACCAATAAAGAAATGCACGCCCACCTTTCAGCCACCCTATCTGAACAAGATTATAACAAGCTTGCACAAGCGGCAAAGATCACGAACGACAAACCAATCCAACAAGGCCTATCAATTACTACCGCCACAAAAGAATTCAACAAAGTTCACGACCTTATTATACACCTTACCTATCACCATGACAGCAAGGTAAGTAAAATAGCAAATAACATCATCGACACAGCCAATACACGACACCGCAATGGAATGTTTGGAGACGGCGTTTTCTTAATGGAATAAACACTAAGAAGTATATGAACTACGCGAAGCAACCACGACCACCAGAATGGTGGGATGCAAAAAAAGAAATCTGCCTGTCAGCAACGCTTGGCAACAGCCCCCACAACGAATGGTATTTTTTTGCGGATCGCACAGAGGCAACAAAATGGATCATCAGCCTATTTGATAGCCAAACATACCACGACAATTTCACAGTCTTTAACAACGAAATTTACTACACCGAAGACATGCTATGGAAGGAGGACGACACCCCCACAGTGAAAAATACAGCGACACCTGCCGACCTACAAGATGTCATTAACGCAGAGTCCAGATTTTAAAAATACAAATACGATTGCAATGAAACCCAAAATAATAACAGCAGACAATTCCTACCTCAAGTTCGAGGGAACATCAGACCAAGCTTTTGAATTCATCGAAGCAATGGCACACATATTCACCACTCGACACATCACCGACCTTGTATTCAATATCGAAGTTGCCCTACAACGGGAAGGATTTCTCGATGAAGATTTCAACAAAGTTGATGATACACCCAAATGGGAAGACATCAGCCAAGATGAGTTCGATACTCTTATGGAGAAACACCTAGACGACATAGCGTGGATTGACTTCAGAAAGAAAACAATTCTCAATATAACAACTAAAGAAACTAAATGGTTTATTTACGAACAGGATATATACCTATTAGAAAGCAAGAATATCACTGCTGATAGCACAACTTACCATAAACAACAAGTGTAAGGCATACCTGGTATAAAACCAAACAAAGCAAATAGACACAATAACAGCAGACGATCAAAAACATAACGCATAAAAAGATTACGTAATCTTTTATAAAAGGCAGGCCACGTTAAATCGTGGCCTGCCTTTTTTTTGTCTTAAATTTCAGACTCCAAATCATCAAATACTCCACGATCATCATCTACCGGCTTAGGCTTACGAGCTGCCACCTGGTCAAACAAAGGCATCGCGTTCAGCATGCCGCTCGCGTCAGCAGCGACAATCTGCATTTGTTCACAGTCACTCCAGTGGTCATCGACCCGTTTATTATAAACCTCAGTCACCACAGAGCCGTCCCTGCCTTCCCTGTCTCTGGTGCTGGTAGCCGTCACTTCCAGCAAATACCCTTGGTGCTGCTTTTCACCAATATCCTCGAACACCTGCCAGTCTCCGACAGCACCGCTAAAGTAAGCAAGTAGCTGATCAATAACGCCGTATTTAGCCCAAATGTATAATGGCAACGGACGCACTCGCTCCTGCCCCCTTGTTCCCAGGGCCGGGTCAGCACTACTCTCGGTAAACATCCGTCTTTCTCCTCGATGTGTGAAATGATACTTATCGTCACCCTTCAGCATCTTCCAGTGGTAGCCAGACTCTACCCCATACATGTAGACTTCTTTCGTCCACTTACCTGAGTCAATCGCCACATTATCAGGAGCTACTTCCCACTCGGATATCAAATCATTGATCTCATCCAGACTCCATGCAACGCCGTATGTAAGCAACCTTGACTTACTATTCACACCCCACGCCCTAATAACATACTTGAAATGTCGCCCCCCTTTTCCTTGAACGTCTATCGTCATAAAGCGCCGCACCTCATCATCCCAGGGTTCCTTGGGATCATAAGCCCTGGCGCGAGCCTTGACTGCCTTTTCATCATCGTCATTACCGTAGCGCATACGGTCAGTCCAATCATGACCTCGGGTTTCATTCATGTGATCCTTAAGCGGATGATAGTCCCCAAGCTCAACCGCTGACGTAGCAACTAAAAACTCACGAACCTGATCTTTCCACCCAGCCCACCAAGGAAGCAATGCGTTCCAACGATAACTCCGCGCCGTCCGTGGTGCAGACGAGTTTTCCGCAACCCAACGACCGTGACTGGATAGATACTTACGGTCACTCGCTATATCGCGCCACTCCTTATCACACTCCTCATTCCAACACTCATACCTTACAGTATCCAATAACTTATCGAAATCATACTTACCTTCAGGGCATGTCTCCTCGTCCGTGTCCCACTTCAGTCCACCCTTAAAATACCCCTCACCGTTCTCGTTTTTCTTCCCCCACGCCATCTCATGCTCATCTCCGCAATCGGGACACAGAACCCGATACGAGCGGCGGTCACCAGATTTGTAGTTACGATCCACCACATCATTTTCCGCATTAGGTGTCGAAATAATGATCCGCTTGGAACTATGCGTGTATGACCGCAATCGCTTGGACGCCATTTCCACCGCCCCCTTCGGATAGGAACGAGCCTCGTCCATAATGACATAACGAAACGGCGTGGACTGCAATGCTGCATCCGTCTCAGCTCCCGTCAAAATAAGAGAAGCTCCTGGGAAATAAATCTCCAGCATAGTGTTGAGCGACCGATCACTAGGCATCCGCTCCGCCACCGGCAAGCACATTTCAAGCATCGGCTTGAGCCGTGTCTTCATGAGCTTCTTGGCCTCGTTCACACTCTTGCACACCCACAAAATAGGGCCTGGATCATTAACGATAATCCAACAAACCAACGCCAATAGCGTCAGAGTTTTACCACTCTGAGCTGAACACTTACAGGTTATCTCCCGCACCCCTTCATCACCGAAGGACTCCATAATCTCTCGGATGAAAGTAGCATCTTCACTACTCCATCTTTGTCCTGATGCTGTTACAGCAATCTTTACATGGCGTTCTGCCCATTGCCAAGGCTGAACCTCTCTAGGAGGTCTTGCTGATGCGCATAAACTCTTGACCAAAATGTTTTTTTTTCAGCCCAATCACCCAAACTTAACTCTGTTAAATTCTCATCTACTACCCGCCCGATCCGTTTTGATGCTTCACCAACATCCACACCAACGACATCCGCAGCGATCTGGTGCTTCATAGCACGCATGTTTGTGACAAACTTACTCATCATTTGAGTCAGCGTATGGTTGACTTCATCCCAGCTTGCAAGCTCTCCACGAGTTTTGGAAATCTCTATGCTGAGCTTTTCGTTTTGCAAACGCACCCGCTCCGCATCTAGCTCGGACTTAGTTTGAGGCACAACCGCCCTTGGCGATTTCCCCTGATCTTCGATCCACATTTTCCAAAGGGTCAGATTATATCCCTTCCCCTTGACCTTGCCAGGATTACCATCCTCCTTCATCCACCGGCTCACAGACTTGCGAGTAGCATTCAAGCCTTTACCCAAAGCAGTCTGATTTTTTGCATATACCTCCTCGTCACCACTCACCATAACAATTAATTAGACTGTCAACATGTTGCAAATAAGTTTTTAAAAATACTTGCCTTATTAGGCAAGTATCTAAAAATCGACTACCCTAGCTAAAGTAGTTGCCTAATAAGGCAACTAATAGCGTTTTTGCATAGGTAACCTATGCAGAGCTATTTGACCTATGCAGAATGGGACATTGGTTTTTTTACCAGTCACAGAAAACCACTGCACCCTTCGGGTAACCTGCTAACTAACTCAAGCTTAATAGATTCCTTTAGCCTTGGTGGCTCTATTTCTACTATACTATTACTATAGTATAGTAATAATATATATATTAATAACATAGGTGCATAGGTTGCATAGGTATATGCAAGTCCATGCGTAAAATATATATATAAACCACCTATATGCCCTTATATGCCGTTTTTTACACGTTTTTCCCTAACCACACTACGGTCAGGCTGACTAACCTATGCAACCTATGCACCGGCACAAGATAAGGCTTTGAGTTAGAATAATTTAAGGATAGTGCATAGGTATAACCGACCCCTGCACCTACCATAACATCCGATACCACAAAAACGCGAGGAGCGCTGAACG
The DNA here is from genome assembly GCA_965656385.1 of Oceaniferula sp. Taxonomy (GTDB): domain Bacteria; phylum Verrucomicrobiota; class Verrucomicrobiia; order Verrucomicrobiales; family Akkermansiaceae; genus Oceaniferula. The sequence continues at coordinate 11,339 of CBFHKM010000001.1, read as the reverse complement.
ATGAAACAATAGGGTGCGGGAATACTCACCGCTAAAAGAGCCATAGTAGAACATGATATGCCCAAAGCTCTTGCCCAACACCCCTTTTGCAACCACCCAAATCATGCCTAAGTCATTGATTTAGAATGGAGCCGGTTAACGGACTCGAACCGTTGACCTACTGATTACAAACTTTTATGTCCCTCCCTTACCTACAACAAAACCTTGTAGAATATGGAGTCCGTGCTATCACTATACGTATAGTGCGCCTTTTGCTAAGCCCAAACTGGGCATATTAGGCTCTTTTTGCCCAAACAATCTGCCCAACAAAATGAAACAAAAAAGACCAATTACAGGCAACTTAGAAAAGCACGGCAGAAAATGGAGATGGCGAAGAACGATCAACGGCCAACACGTAAAGGTCGTTTTAGAGGCCACCAGCGAACAAGAAGCCATTGCCCAGGCCCTTATGCTCGAAAAGACCCCACACCTGCTCATAAGCGACCTATGGGAGAGAGAGCTTATCCTGCACATTGCAGAGGTCAAAGAATCAAAGTCCATATCGAACCACTACGCATCTGACCGCAAACAAATACTCACAAAAGCAGCTGCCGACATGCGCATCGACAAGCCAAGCCAACTAACACGCAAAAAGATCGAAAGCTGGCTGGGCGATGTCCTCGACAGAACTGATCGCCCAGCTACACGCAACGCCTATTTAACCCATTTACGTCAATTCACAAAGTGGCTAGTAACACGCAATAAGTTGTATGTAGACCCCGCATCAGAAATACAAGTGCTTAGAACCGAGTTTAAACCGCGCAATACATTCCTAACATCAGCAAACATCAGGAAGATTGTAGACTCCGCAAAAGAATCCGGCGACAAGGAGCTGGAGTTAATACTAATCCTTGGATTTGAATGCGGCATGCGACACGGCGAAATATCGGCAGCTAGAGCTTCATGGGTAGACATGGCGCACAATACCATAACAATCCCTGCAACCGAAAAAGATTCATCTTGGTCACGCAAAGGCCAGGCAGGCAGAAGAAAAGAAGTAGTCATAGAAATGGTCAAAGAGCTAAGGCAATGGTTCATCGACAACGGCATACCCAGCCCCTTCCTTCTAAAACCGAATCAGCCCTGGGGAAAATACATGTATCGTTACGACTTCAAAAAGAAATACCTCACACACATGAAAAAGTGCGGTCACTCCGAAGTTACAATCCACGATATGCGCAGGTCATTCGGAAGCAATCGAGTAATTGCAGGAAGAAGCATCGAGCAAGTAGCGAACTGGATGGGTATCCACCCAAACACAGCATGGAAATACTACGCCAGATTCACACCGAACACCGGGGAAATAGAACACGGGTCAGCAGCATCCACCAACCCAACAAGCCCGCCTCACGCAGAAGGCGAGTTAGAAATAACAACAATACTCAAACAGTTATCACAGTTGCTAGAACAAGGCTTAATCACAGAGTCAGATTACAACAAAAAGAAAAACGAACTGCTAGATAATATACGTTAGTTCTTTTGAACATCACACAAAAGGCGCGAAAAAAAAAATATCTAGTGCAAAAACTCCTGTAGGATGATACACAGCCGTTGCCCTAAAAGAAAGAGGCGAAAAAGGCGCATGAAAATCATACTATTCAACAAAGACCTCACCTGTAAACATAACAGGATAAAAACAGTCTCAGCGACGAGGAAAGTCTATTGCGCTGACTGCGCTGCTAAATTAGACCCTTTCACGATAATCGAAAATCTGTCAAAAATGAACGCGACAGCTGAGAACCCAATGATGTGCAAAAAGCCTCGTGTAAAAGTCAAATGACATTCACAACGCCGTAGAAAAGCCACCATCCCTCTCTTCGGGATTCTCAAACACTATGCAATCTGTTGGCGAAAAGCTTACGGCCTCGCCAGACTGCAAAACACCCATCCAATTCCCTACTGTTCGTAGGAAACTCGCAGTGTCGCTATCGAGAAGCGACTGATCTACAAGGTGAGCTATCACTGTTCGCAGGTCATCAGGCAGAGCCATTTCTGCACTACCCCCGAACACATCGTGATGCCTCACTGGGATCAAATCCTTTGCCGCCGCAACCATGAGTATGTCGGCTTCAGCTTTTGGCAATGCAGATGCAAGCGTATCTAATCTCGCATTTGTAGGTGCTGTTGACGGCTTAGCTAAAACTGATATTACAGCACGATCAATACCGGTTAATTTTGCTAAAGCAGCCTTGTTTCCATCGAACTCCCTAACGATCAAATCGTTAAGCGCTGATGAAAAGTAAGTAGGCAATATTTCCACATCGCTTTTGTAAGGCCACCAATAAAAAAATGCAAGATTTTTCTTGTGATGGTAAGTATTGCTTACTATCGTAGCTTTCTCTTACGAATATATGAATTGTCAAGACACAGCGATGATACCGACTTCCGCAAAACAAACTCTACTTAAACAGGAAATAGAATTTGTCAGATTTTTGAACAAGCAAGGCAAATGCGACCACCTGCGAGCAGCAGCAGGTGTGAGAGTTCTAACGCTACGAAAGGAACTCGAATCAATCCTCAACAAGCAAAACACAAACGACTCATGAATACAGGCATCCAGATACCAGAACACCTCATAACCAGGAGAGTCCCGAAGCTAGGAATGACAACTGACGAATTATATTTCGCATTTGGCTCTCACAAGCTTGTCAGGGATTTGATCAGCAACGGCCACCTCAACGGCAAAAAAGCAGGCGCGACAACTTTATTCGATGCAACACACGTATCACAAGTATGGGAAGACTGGAACGTGGGCAAATTTGACAGGTAATCAAACACAACAATGAGCTATCAAGATCACGCATCACAATTACAGCAAAAAGCCGAAAAGGCCCACAAGCTATGGATAAGCACACTCACAGGCCAACAACTTGAGGACGCAATAAAGTATGGGGTCATCGAACCGCCAAAAGATAGCGCCCGAGTAGGTGGACACTCACCAAACCAACAAAAAGACCTCAGTGAATCACCACGTTGCAAAGTTGAAATAAACATAGCTCAGGAAATAGACAGCCTATCGAGTATCATCGCCGATAAATTCGACATCAACATCGAAACAGCCAAAGAAATCACTGAATGGCATGAAGCAATAGTGAAGGAAACTGAGCAACAACACCAAGCTCAAATAATACAACACATTATTGCAGGCCTACTAAGCACCAGGAACCCAAAACTAGCAGCGGCAGGCATCGCTTTTGCAACAGAATTAGACGCTCTTAACGGCCTCAATCAAGCCGAGTTTGCACGAGAGAACAACATCACCAGATCAGCCGTCAGCAAATGCACAGTCTACTGGCAAAAGATACTAGGAGTGTCCCCTAGCGTTCATCAAAAATCAACTAACGCATGTATAGCGTATAAAAACAAAGCCAACACCGATCACTGGCGAAACAAAAAATACAAGCTAAAGAACATCAGCAATTTCATCAAACAACCAACAAAAGCAGAAAAGTAAATGTCACAATTAACAATATCATCAGAAGCAAGCATCGAGATCACAACACACGGTGCAATCGTCACCGGATCACTTACTGAAAAGGAGTGGGTGCATGCCATGAAGACCATGCGTGATGTTAACAGGAGCTATTTGAAAGCTCTTGGAGACATCATTAGCTACGGCACAAGAAACTTTGGCGAAGAAGTAGTAGGCCAACACATCGAGCAGCTTGAATTCGATCTCAACGAAGCGAACACCGCCTTGGGCATATCTCAGATAGGATACGACTTCAAAAAGGCATACCCGCTTACACCAGAACACCTATATACACTATCAAAACTTCCAGACGACGACCAACGAGAAAAATGGGCGCAGACCTGCATAGAACATAAGCTGAATGCACTAGACTTAAAAAGATCAATAGAAGCTGGAGAAATCATTACAAACGACTCAGTTGGCAAAACCTCTGGGCTAGGCAGCGGAATCACAACTATTGAAGGCTCAGTATTTCAATTCAGCCAATGGAAAAAATCAGTAGGAGAAACAACAATTTTGACTTGGGATAAAGACAAGCAGATTGAACTACTTAAGAAGTTGGAGCCTATCATCGACCTCGCTTCCAAGATACACGACACCCTTGAAGATCAGAACTAGAAAGTGCCTGATCATTACGACATAGACGAGATCAAGTCTCGCTTAAACATAACCAGGCTATTTGAGTTAGACTCAAGACACCTCAAAAGAAGCGGTAGCTCCCTAGTCGCACACTGCCCATTCCACGACGAAAAAACGCCAAGCTGTCAAGTGAATGAAGCTAAAAGCAATTACCATTGCTATGGATGCGGAGCGCACGGAGACATCTTTGAGTATTGGCAACAGAGTCGCGGCTGCGACTTCAAGACAGCACTTGAACAATTAGCCGACATTATCGGTTTAAGCCCAGTCGAAATGCAAGCCAAAGCACCAAAAGCGACAAAAACAAATAAGCCGAAAATAAAAAAAGAAGAACTACCCAAAGAGCTTAGTGGCAGCAGCTTGAGTGACTGGGAAAGCGCGAACAACCGCCTCAAAAATGACCCCGCATACCAAGAAAAAATAGCCAAGTGGAGAGGCTACACAAATACAATAATTCCTTGGGCAGCGGAAAACAACCTTATCGGCCTGTATCAATACTACAACAAGACCAGGGCAGCTTTACTGGTGGAAATGCCAACAGAAAAAAAACTCATTCCTGTGGGAAGCCACATCCGCCTATCTGCAAATAGCCCGGGCAACAAACACACAAAACAATCATGGAGATTCACCCCAGCAGGTTGCGGGGCATGGCCCTTTATAGTCGGTGACCACACCTCTGCTAAATACCTGTTCATTACCGAAGGACAATGGGACGCACTAGCCCTCATCGACATGATGGAGTGGCACAAACAACATAAATGGCCAACACACATTTGCGTGATTGGCATGAGAGGCGC
>CBFHKM010000001.1:3923-6296 GCA_965656385.1 Oceaniferula sp. | reverse complement strand
AGCCAGCTCTGGCGACAAGCTCACAGAAAACTACTCGCTCAGAAAAGACAGCATAGCCTTTGCCTTTGCAGACGCCGATCAAGCAGGCTCAAACTGGTTTTTTGCCCCCTGCTACCAATGCCCTAAACACCCAAAAAACTCCGATCAGAACATCAGCACAAAAGACTGCCAAAACTGCCCACAAAGAAAACCATCATTTATTGAAAAGCTACAAACCAAAATAAAAACAGTACACGGAATACAACCAGCAGAAGCCGGTTGCGACCTTAACGACATCATCAGCACCGGTCAGCTTACAAAAGAACACATGCGCAACTTCCTGAAAAGCAAAATCCCAATACACAGAGCCAAACCTATCGGCGACACAATAACACAATGGTGCAGAAAAAACAAAGACGCCAACCACCCACCCGAAATCATAAACGCTATCGAACAAATACTAACTGACAAAAAAAGACCCAAAAACAGAAAACCCCTAAGCACCTGGGTTACACACTGGAAAAAAATGAATCTCAACAACGACGAGATCAACAATCTACAAGCTACGTGGGAAATCTACAAGCAAGACAACCAACTCACTCACTAAGTAAATCATGTCATCCCCACTCAAGGAAGTAGCCGCAGGGCCACACTCCAACAATCACGGCAACAAGCCAAAAGTCCAACTACCAGGAGACAACATCATACAATTAGATTTCAACAAAGAAGTCGCCGCCACCCTACTAGAAAGTCGCGCCCCACTATACAGGAGAGACACCCAAATAGTTACAGCAAACGACGAAAAACGAAGACTAAGCCCCATGAAGCCACAAACCTTCATATCATGGGCTGAAAGATACATGATGCCTTACAAGACACGAACAGACAACAACGGCGACCCATATGATGTCTACCGGTCAATGCCAAGAGACATAGCTACAAACACACTAGACTCCATCGACTTTCACGAAGCTATTCCAGAAATAAACCGCACACGCCCCCTACCAATGCCACACACCAAGTCAGACGGCAGCATGGACTTGAGCAAACCCGGCTACAACAAACACAACGGCACATATACCTACCCCCCAAGCGTAACACCAACCACCCCACACCCCATAACACACAAAGACTTACCATCATCGCACGGCTATTACGACGATGCCCTGAGCCTCGAGGACGCAGTTACCTACCTCTACAATCTTTACAGCGAATTTCCGTTCGCTGATTGGAGTAAACCCTTCACGCCAGACTACTTCTCAACAACGCAAGAAATATGCACCTCAAGATCATTTGCGTGCCAAATCGCTGCGAGCATTTCCCTGTTTGCAGGAGGCTTATTGCCACCGATGACATCAAGAATGGGCTTTTTATACAACGCAAACTCACAGAGATCAGGCAAGACACTACTCGCCAAAATGGCAATCACTCCGATTTTTGGATCATTCAAAACACAGCCCTGGCAACCTAATGATGAGGTCATGACTAAATTACTGGACAGCGAAGTTCTCGCAGCCAGCAACTACATTTGTTTTGATAACATCAGAGGTATCCTTGCGTCACAACCGCTCGAAGGATTCATGACATCTCCATATTGGGCTGGTCGAGTATTAGGCAAAAGCGAGGTATTTGAAGCTGAGAACAACGCGCAGATATTCATTACAGGAAACAATTTGAATATCGGGACTGACGTATTCCAACGATTCCTAACGATAGACCTAAACATCGAAGAGTCCAACGCCCAAGACCGCGAGATACTCAATGTCATTGACGACTACTGGCTATCACAGGAGCAAAACCGCCAAAAAATCATCTCCTGCCTATGGGCATTGATACGATACTGGAACAAGTCCGGCAGACCCCAGGCTAGTGGCAAACCATTTCTAGGTTTTGAAATATGGGGCAAGACCATTGGAGGCATTGTTGAACACGCAGGACTTGGAAACATACTTGAGCGCCCAGTCTTAATAAACGCCGGGGACACTGAATCATCAGACATGGCCGAGTTAGTCGAGAAGCTATCAAGAAAAGACTTAACGGCAGAATACACATTCCAGGAAGTCATCGACACGATGTATGATCACGAGCTGGTAGCCTGGAAACTGAAAGGAAGAACTGAGTGGAACATGGAAACCCAGCGCGAACACTTGAAGCTAGATCACAGCGCAGTCTCAAGCGTAGGCATACTGCTGAGAAACTACGCCAACGGCGATAGAGGTAAAATATACCCAGTTACCGAAGGAGAACAAAAAAGACCCTACCGATTCTCCATCAAAGGAAAAGGCCGATCCAAGAAATACTGCATACAAGACATCACAAACCAAAAAAGATGATCACAGAAAAAAAACCACAAACAGAAGAATTTGACTGGCACGGAGAATCTTGGAGCGTCCG
>CBFHKM010000001.1:1436-3824 GCA_965656385.1 Oceaniferula sp. | reverse complement strand
ACCGACATCAATTCCTATGAACCTAGAGTGCCTAACTCTGCACCTTGGAATACACAATCCCACCGAACCGATACCACTCAGAACCATATCCCTGTTTTTTTACCTAACCTCCAAAATATCACCCACTCCACTTCACACAATACTGCAAAACGCAAACGAACTCCGAACAAAAAACAACTAATGAAAGCACTTCAATGCCACGAGCGTCATGACCCAACACGATGTATGTCTCGTGTTTTTACATTCAAGCTACCAGACGGCAACCAAGCCTGCATGGAGCTATCAATAATACCAAAACCCAAAGGTGACCTCATGCCCGCAATACCGCACCGCCCATCGAACAACGAAATCATACAAACAATCAATGCGGCAGCTAGATGCCACATCAACACATTTACAAAATGAACAAGGAGAAAAACACAAGCAAACCCTCAGTGATGATCGACATAGAAACACTAGGAACAAAACCCGGCTCAGTCATAACACAAATAGCCGCCGTCGAATTTTGCCCATACACCTACAAACCGTCACTAAGCTTCAACATACACATAGATGAAGAATCATCAAAAAAAGCAGGACTTACGACAGATTGCGCAACTCTCAAATGGCTAAGAGAAAACCAACTAGACATTAAACCGAAAGAAACAAGCACCCTACAAGAAAGCTTAAGGCTCTTCACCCTATTTCTAAACTTCATAGACGCAGATAAATTCTGGTGCAAAGGAACAAGCTTCGATTTTCCATTATTAGACTCAGCCTATCTATTATGCCCAGATGTAACCCCTCCAAAATGGAAATACTGGCAACAATACGACCTAAGAACCATCTGGAACACAGCATTCCCCAAGACGCGACCAATGAGCGCGGCACATGACGCCTTGGATGACTGCATCGAACAAATCAAACAACTGCAAAAAGCCATACACGGACTACGCATAACGTAAAAATACTGAACAATCACACCACCAATGAAACAACACCTCACACAAAAACTAACGCAAGAAAGCACCTGGAGAGGAATAATCACAGTAGCCGCCTTAGCTGGAGTGAAAATATCGCCCAGTGACGCTGAAACAATAATAACTGGGGCTGTAAGCATCGTTGCATTGATCAACATATTTAAAGCCGATTAAAGCAAATCAAAAGATTACGTAATCTTTTAACCAACAAAAAATGATACTAGAATTCATACAATTTGGTGCAGCATGTGCAATTTGGATACTAAGCTGCATTTTTGTTTCAGGACTCATTAACGACAAAGACGAGAAATGAAAGGAGTATTACTTGCCGGTGGCAACGGATCGAGGATGCTACCCCTCACAAAACTTACCAACAAGCACATGCTACCTGTGGGCAACAAGCCAATGCTTCAATGGAACCTGGAGAAGTTAGTGCAAGCCGGTATTTACGACATCCTCATCATCACCGGCATTAGCCACATGGGACAGCTTGTATCCTACTTTGGCTCAGGCAAAAATCACGGCTGTCAAATAACATACAAAGTGCAAGACGAAGCAGGAGGCATAGCCCAAGCTTTACAGCTGATCAATGGTTACGTCGAAGAAAGCGAGCAGTTTTGGGTGTTACTGGGAGACAACATTTCAACGATCAAATTGACCGATCTTGATAGCCGCGCACACACACTACTGGTTTTAACTGAATCAAAAAAACCACACAGATTCGGAGTTTACTCTAAAGGACGCATAGAAGAAAAGCCAAGCGAACCCAAGTCCAACTTCATCGTCACAGGGTCATACCGCTACACACAAGGCCCACAATTCCGCGACATACTCAACAACCTGAAAGCATCAGCCAGAGGCGAATTAGAAATAACTGACCTCAACAACGGCCTGCTAGGAGAGGGTCTAGTAGAACTATACAATCACAGCGGCTACTGGAGCGATGCAGGAACGCTTAACAGCTACAAAATAGTCAACAGCTGGAACTGGGTGTGGTCTACACCTCCCTCTTCAGAATAGCAACTGCGCGTAGCATTTGCGCACATGTCGAAACCACCCAATCAGCCTTTCCAACAAGAAGACCGCTGACCAAATCTCGACATACATCTTCGTTGCTACCAGCAGAACCCAAAAGATAATCAATTTCCTTCAAGCCATCCTTATCAACATCCCCAAGCATCATAACCCCCAACTCCAATACCATGATTTTAAGTCTATGCTTCATAATTAACCTCATATGTCAAAACATCGACTAAGAAGCTACTGACTCCAGGTGATCAGCAATACCATTATACTCATCCCAGCAAGATGCGATCTCCTCATACAAATCTCTTGGCTGATAAAAGCGCTCAAGCTTAGAAGTATCGAGAATGTTATTAACCAACGCGACACCCTGATCTCTCTGCAACTCATCACCGGCTACCAAAGG
>CBFHKM010000001.1:0-1336 GCA_965656385.1 Oceaniferula sp. | reverse complement strand
TTTTTGGGAAGCCTTAGAAACCCACATAACTGCTCCATAGTTGCATAACCCTTTTGCGCAACATTGAACACGCCAGACTGCTCATGCTCGAGCAAAGAAACTACCGCTTCAACAATAGTCCTGGTCGAAGTATATGAATTAATCTCATTTAAATGGCGCTCAAAAAAAGGCAACTTACTGAATAGGTTGTTCTTATCTTTAGCTGTTCCGAAGTACAACCTGGGACGCAAAATCAAATCACCGGGACGACAAGAATACTCCCCTGCCAACTTACTTACAACATAGCGACAATGTGATGAAGTAAAGCCGATCTCTTTTTGTGGAGCGTTGTTGCTATCATATACACACCCAGTGCTAACATGAACAAAACGCTTACCCTTTAAATGGCAGTAAGCAGACAACCGCCCTACTAAAACAGCATTTACATCATAGACATCATCCCAAAGCTCTGGGCGCTCACACTGCCTTGTGTCAGCATTACCAATACAATTTATAACAACATCGTATGAATCCAAACAATCCATAGACCCAGGCCAATTAAACTGAATTCGATCCATGACATCAAACCCGGCACGGTGAAATTCACCTCCCAAAAACCCATGACCTAAAACAACCACCCTATTAGTATCCCACATACCAAACGCGGTCAGTCAACGCCCATATACATAACCCATCAGATCAATGACGCATGATTCTTTTTCAGAGATAATACCTATAATGTCATCATCAAACAATTCATCCCAGGAACAAACAGGCTCACTCTTATTTATGTGTTGCAAACAACGCCCTTCCACACCCATTTTCTCACACAACAAAGAAAACTCAGAATCCAAGTTTTTAAAGTCACCGAGATGATCAACCATCACGTTTCCATCCTTATCCAGAAAAAAAGAATCTTGCGAACTCATTTGAGTTAAAAAAGACTTAAACACAGCCTTAGCTGGGAAAACACGTTTTTTGTTATGCTGGTTTTTACTATTACCAACCAAAAAGTTATAGAACGACCAATACCTTTCCCAAGGATTCCTCACAATAGTGAACGTGTAATAATCGTCCCAAGCCTTACCCCTCTCAGCCATATCTTGAGAAACCTCCAAAGCTGTTTTGTGCAGAGGCGAAACAGCAACAAAATTCATCTTAATACTCGAGGCCAATGACCTGGTAGCCGTCTTAGGTATCCCTATACCTGCAACCTTGTAATGATCGGAATAAATCAAGACTTACTCTTTGGTTTAGCTATCTTACCAGGTGACAAATCACCATTGTTACTCGTGCTATAAACCTCTCCAGGCTCATGAGAATACCAAGGTCGATTGACTTGCCTTAAGTGTCCTAC